>CAZAJW010000001.1:0-9179 GCA_964485485.1 uncultured Atribacterota bacterium
AAAGGTGATAAAAGTAAATAAAAAAATGAACAAGTCAATAGCAAACTTATATAACCTGTTCATTTTTAAATAAAATCAAAAAAATTTATTTAATTTCTAATATTTTGTAATTCAAATTCCCGGCAGGAACTCTTATTTTGAGTTTATCGCCTACTTTTTTCCCTAATATAGATTTACCAATAGGGGAAGCAATAGAAATCTTGCCAGAAGATGGATCAGACTCAACATAATCAACTAAAGTATACTCCAGCTTTTCCTTCTTTTTTAAATCCTCAACAATAATTTTTGAACCAGGCGAAATAACAGTATGGTCATTTTTTGATCTATCTATCAATTCGTAATTCTCAATAACTTTTTCTAATGTTAAGATTCGGCCTTCAATAAAAGCTTGTTCATTTTTGGCAGCCCGATATTCAGCATTTTCTGCTATTTCACCAAAAGCTACAGCATTACTAATTTTTTCAGCTATTTCTTTCCTTTTAACCGTTTTTAACTCATGCAACTCTTTTTTAATCTTTTCCAGTCCTTCTTCAGTCAGCATAATCTTCCGGTCATTCATTTTACCCACCCTAACCTTATTGATAAAATTAAAACTAAGATAAGGTATGCAATCTAAAAAAGAAAAGCACTTATCTTAGTCATTACAATTAGATATAACTATTCATATTTTAATTTATAATCATTGATGTTGTAAATGAATTATAGAATATTTACAATTTAATGTCAAATAAATATTGTTTTTGTTAGTCTTATAAAATATTAAATTATTTTTTTTTAAATTAATCATTAAATGTCAAACTCGCATAACAGGTTGCTTTGAGAATCCCTTAAAGAGGTTTAACTTTTTGCTACTTTTAGCTATTTGTCTCTCGTGTCTCTTGGTTTTTTATTTATACTTTAACCATAATATATCTTAAGCAATACAGCTGACTGCTTTGGACTTCAGCTGAAAAATTATCAGATAGCTTCTCTCTATCTTTTTCATGGTAAAACCAATTCATTTAACCATTAAATGATTCCCAAAGACTTACCGGCTTTTTCAAAAATACTTAGCGCTTCATCAATGTCCTCTGTAGTATGATTAGTGAGAACATGAGACCTTAATCGACTGGTTCCCTTGGAAACAGCAGGATAAACAATAGGACAGATAAATACACCTAGCTCATTAACCATTTTACAAAGCTGCAGGGTCTCTTCTTCTTCCCCTACAATAATTGGAACAATTGCTGTAACACTATTTCCTATATTATAACCCATAGATTGTATCCCTGCTCTATATTTTTCCATATTTCTATGTAAATTCTCAACACGCTCTGGCTCATCCTCAATTACTTCCAGGGCAGCTATTGCAACAGCAGCATTAACTGGTGGAATTGGGGCAGAAAAAATAAATGGCCTTGAATTATGTCTTAGATAATCTATCATACTTTTTTCTGCGGCTATATACCCTCCTACAGAAGGAATCGTCTTGCTTAAAGTGCCCATGTGAATATCAACCGCATCCTTAAGTCCAAAATATTCCTCAATACCATGGCCTGTTTTACCAAGAACACCAATGGAATGAGCTTCATCAACCATCACTTTAGCTTTATATTTTTTAGCTAAACGAGATATTTCCGGTAAATTTGCAACATCTCCATCCATACTATAAACACCATCAACTATAATTATTTTATTAACATAATTATCTGAATCCTTGAGAATTGTTTCCAGTCTTTCCATATCATTATGTAGAAATGTTTTATACCTCGCTCCCGATAACATACACCCATCAATGATACTAGCATGGTCAATCTTATCAATTATCAAAAGATCATCCTTCTGAAAAAGGGCGGTAATCGCAGCTAAATTGGTAACATAGCCACTGGTATAGGTAATAGCATCATCGGCACCTTTGAACTGGGCAATCTTCGCTTCTAATTTCTTATGTACTTCAGTTGTTCCTGATAAAAAACGTACTCCAGAGGTTCCAGTGCCATATTTTTCAATAGCTTTAATCCCTGCCTCTTTTAATTTAGGATGATCTATTAATGCTAGATAGTTGTAAGAAGCCAGCATAATTTTCTCTTTCTGTTCGACCATTACTCTCGATTGCGAAGAATTCTCAATAGTTTTTAACCAGAAAAAAGTGCCATTTTCTTTCATCTGATTTGCTCTTTGGTTAACTTGATCAATTCTATCTTTTAATAAAATTCCCATCTTTTTGCTCCTATCATTTTTTAAAATTTATATTAATTATTTAATTTTTCAATCCTGGGTTTAAAGCCTGTTTTTTTTAATAAGTCAAGGTAATCCTGTTCGCTTAGTTCTTCTGGTTTTTTACCCGAAATAGCAACCAGGGTCCCTTGATAAACATTGGTACCGAAAGACCTTCCCTGGAATTGTGGTGTTGTGGTAATAAGATATTGAACTCCCCTATCCTTTAAATCCTGCACATTTTTTGAAGTTACTGTGTTCGTTATCACAATTTTGCCATCCATTTTTTGAGGCATATATTGACTTATAGCAATGTAATCACCAGCAATAATATCTGCATCATCAAAAAAACGGCCATACTTGGAATTAGAGGTCTCCTGCTTCTTACCCGTAGGGTACAAATACTTAATGGGTAAATTAACCAAAATGGGAATTATTACCCTGGCTACTTTATTAAGTGTGCTTAAATTATAAATTGGTATGGGGATGTTAAGACAAGAAATAAGATCCCCAAAAACCATCTTACATCCAGCTTCGATAAGCCCTTCGGCTAAACCAAAACGGTCTACTGTAATAAGCAATAAGGCTTTTTTGCCTTGAAGACTAATATCGGTGTTCTGACTAACATATCGAACAACATCCTTTTCCAGCACATATTTAATGCCAGTTCCATCTACAATTGGAGTTTTTTTGATTACGCTGACTATTCTGGCAGATTCCCTGATAGTATATCTTTTTCCTTTTGGACCAGAATATAGATATAGGTCTGTTCCGCCCAGAGCAAAAACATCAACTTTTCCATCAAATTCTTGATACAATTGCATCATCTTTTTGACATCACCGTCAGTGCCTTTTCTCTCAATTTCAACTTCCTGTCCTAACATCTCAACTTTCGCTTTGTGATCCCTGGTCGAAGATCCCAGGCTAACCCCCATCACTTTTTTCATATTTTTCCTCTCCTGTCTACGGCAATACTTTTACCTCATTTAAAATATTTTCAATCCTTTCAGGATCAACGTATTTATCTTCAGTAATTGGTGATTTCCCGATCTCTAACCCTATTACCTGAATGCTGAATAATTTTTCAGCAACATCTACTCTTTTGTCAGATCCCAAAAAGATAATTAAATCAAAATCAATTAAACGGGTAATGATGGAAATAATGTCATTGAAAAGATTAATCTTTGTTTTGTTTTCAATAAAGTCGTTGCTTTCTTTTTTATTTAATATTAAAGAAAAATCAACGCCTATCTCTTGGGCTTTTCTCATTATTTCAAATTTATTTTTAATTGGGAAACCAACCAGTGCAATTTTCTTGCCTTTTCTTATTTCGCCTAAACTTTCTAGCCGGGAAACAAAGGTTCTTTCAATACCTAATTTTCTGGCCACTTCCCCTTGTGTTAGCCCACCTGTTCGTAGATGTAATATTTTTTTAATCTCTCGTTCCAATTTTTCCTGAGATAATATCTTCTCACCAACTCTAATTATATTCATAAACAATAAATCCTGTACACAATTTTGTACACATTATATATTAATAAAAATATGCTGTCAAATTATTGCTGAATTAATAAATATTACACCCGTGCACCCACATAGCGAATACTTTAAGGGCTGCTTACTTTGGAGTCCAGGTGAAAAAATGTGAGGCTTTTAGTTTAGAAGGTTTAAAAATAAAAGAGTTATTTGTCTAAAAAACCAATAATACCACCGCCAACAACAATATCCTTATCATAAAAAACGGCTGACTGGCCCGGGGTTATTGCTCGCATAGGCTCCTTAAAAATTATATATAAACTGTTTTCTTGGTAAGGAAATATTGTTGCACAAGCGGGAGGTGTATTATAACGGATTTGAACTTGTAATTTGACTGATTCCATAATAGGGACTCTAGAAATATAATGGACTTCTATCAATTTCAATTCTCTACGGTAAAGATTCTGTTCATCACCTATGACAATATTATTACTTTTGGGGCAAATTCTAACAATATATTTTCGGGTATTTAACGATAGGCCAATTTTTCTTCTTTGGCCAATGGTATAAAAGGCAATACCTTTATGCCTGCCCAAAATATTCCCGGAGGTATCGACAAAATATCCCGATTGATTGTTTTCCTGCCGGGGAGATTTCTGTTCAATAAGCTTTCGATAGTTATTCCCCGGTATAAAACATATTTCCTGACTTTCCTTTATGTTTGAAAGTTCCAGGCCGATTTCACAGGCTATCTTCTCTACTTTTCTTTTTGTAAAATTACCCAGCGGGAATATGCATTTAGATAGAATGTTGGTACTTAATCTATAAAGAAAGTATGATTGATCTTTTTTCCGGTCCAAACCTCTTTTTAAAAGATATTTATCTTGCTTCTGATTCTTTTTAATCCTGACATAATGACCTGTTGCGATAAATTGTATGCCTTTTTTTAAAGCATAATTAAAAAGCAACCTAAATTTAACTTTTTCATTACACAAAACACAGGGGTTGGGGGTGAATCCGCTTTGGTATTTTCTAATAAAATCATCAACAACAATTTTATTAAATTCTTTTCGATAATCAACTTCATATAATGGGACATCTAATTTTTGGGCAACTTTTTTTACTCTTTGCCTGTCAGGGGGTAAATCGCCTGATTCTTCCTCATTAAATTCTTTATTTTTTTCATTATCAGTAAGTTGAAAGTAAATTCCAGTAACCTGATACCCTTTTTCTTTTAATAAAAATGCCGCAACGCTACTGTCAATTCCACCACTCATTGCTATTAAAACACTTTTGTTATTATTCATCGGATCTCCATATTAAATTAGATAATAATCAATTTCTTGTTCGGGTAATGATCGCACATACTTTTTTTGTTTAATATTTTTAGCGGAATTCCAGATATTAATATCAATAAGGTCTGTAACAAGATCTTTATCACAGTACCTCGCAGTAATCTTACTGGCTAAATCTAATATCTTTTCCATCTCAGAAAAATGACTATCCGAATCAGTATAAATACGTAATAGGGAAAGAGGTCCTTTAAAGTTTTGTGAATTTAACAAATAATCCTTTGCTTTAACCAGGGAAAATATTTTCTCATTTTCTTTCTCGTTTCTCCCAATAACTAATTTAGCATACTCGTGCAGGACAAAGTGTCGTCCAACTTTCAATAAATCTATATCATTTTTATCAAATTTATTTTTCAACAACAAATCATTCATTCTCCTTGCAAAGCCAGGCTCAGTTAATTTGCACCCCCCTGCCGGAGCTAGATATTTATTAATACCCCAATTTTTAGCAAGCTCTATTTGCCTTTTTCTTGATCTGCCCTGGATATCCAATAATTGCAAACGATTAATAATATTAAGTTTCTCCGGCTTAGTTTCCGGTAACATTAAAGCAGAAAGGGGCCTTACAATCCACTCACTATATCCTGACTCTTCGCTGATCATCAATAGACTCTTTTTATTTTGACTCATTGGCCTCTGACCCAGAACCTCTCCACTTATAATAAATGAGGCTTTCTCTCGCTCCATTATTTCTCCTGCCTTGCGAAACATCAAAACACGACAATCAATGCACGGATTAATATTCTTTCCATAGCCATGTTTGGGGTTTAAGAGAATTTTTTTAAAATCCTCGCTTATATCTTCCCTTACAAAAACAATATTTAAACTTTTTTCTATATAAGCATCAGACTTATTTTCTATAAATGGTGTTTCAAACTTCACTCCTATTACATCAATATCCTGTTGCAATATAACCTTTATTGCTAAGATGCTATCCAAGCCACCGGAATAAAGTGCTACTGCTTTTTTTCTATTGACCACAACAACCTTCTTCCTTTTATTTTTATATATATGAGATTAGCATATAATCAGAAAATATTTTACTATTATCTTATTTATTAAATTATATAAGTCGTTATCTATCAAACATTTGTTCTTAATTATAAATTATTATAACAGAATGGTGAAGTATCAAGTATGAAGAGAAAATTGGGGTAGGAAAAAATTGAAATATTTAGGAAGAGGTATGTGAACCTCTTCCTTTTTTTCATCTATTCACAACTAATTGCCTCAACTGGACAATCTTCAGCTGCTTGTTTGCAAGACTCTTCCACATCTTTAGGAACAGTGTCTACTTTAACAACTGCTACATCATCTTGTAATTCAAAAACTTCCGGGCATGTGCTTTCACAAAGCCCACATCCAGTACAAAGATCTGCATCAACGGTTGCTTTCATAATATCTCACCTCCCATATTTTCTTATTTTCTACTTTACTATTTAGCAAATTAACCAGATACGAATATTAAGTATTTAAGTTACCTTAATTATTATATCAGTTAGTCTACTAAAATTCATGACTTACTTAAGATAACTTAAAAATACGCAAAATTCAAGAGCAATTTATCATTTTATCTATATTTTTATTTCCAGGTAATCTTCTGCTAAAATAATTCCAGGATATTGTCTTGTTGCTTCTTCTTTAAATATATTCCACTTATGAAAATTATTTTCTGACTTATGATACCTAGGACTGATATGAGTTAAAACAAGTCTT
The DNA here is from genome assembly GCA_964485485.1 of uncultured Atribacterota bacterium. Taxonomy (GTDB): domain Bacteria; phylum Atribacterota; class Phoenicimicrobiia; order Phoenicimicrobiales; family Stramentimicrobiaceae; genus Oleincola. The sequence goes on from CAZAJW010000001.1 coordinate 6,741, forward strand.
TTTACATTTGCACGTCTGGCTACTTTAACGGCATCTTCAATTGTGGAATGAAAACTCTTTTCTGCTTCAATCCTTTCATTACTGGAAAAGGTTGCTTCATGTATCAATAAATCAGCATCCCTGGATAGCATAATAGCATTTTCTGAAAACAGAGAATCACTACAGTAACATATTTTCTTTATATTTTTTGATTCTTTAACAAAGTTATCTGTTTTTAAAATCCTACCATCTTCAAGTGTAATTTGTTTTTTTTCTTTGATTTTCCTGTAGATTGGCCCAGGCTTAATTCTTAATTTCAACAGTTTATCAGTAAGAATATTTCTTCTAATGTTTTCTTCAAAAATGGAGTAACCAAAACAATCTATATGATGATTGAGCGATGCACAGTAAACTGAATAACTTCCGTTTTTCCATAACAATCCTTTAGTATTAAATTTTTCTTTATCAATCTGGTGAATTTGATAAGAATAGGGAATATATGTCCCTGAATAATCAAAACTACTATTAAGATAACCTTTCAGTCCAATCGGACCAAAGATATCGATATTTCTTTCAATTCCTTGCAATCCCCGCGTGGCAAGTAATCCAGGAAGCCCAAAAAGATGATCACCATGCAAATGGGTAATGAATACAGCCTTTAATTTTGATAGTTTTAATCCAACACTACCTATCCTGTGTTGGGTCCCTTCTCCACAATCAAATAACCAAAAATCGCCACTATTATTTAAAATTACAGCTAATGATGCAACATTTCTGTCCCTGGTCGGCATTCCGGCACCAGTACCTAAAAAGACAACTTTTTCTAACATTTTTTAAAATTTTTCCAATTCGCTAATTTTTTATTTTTGACAGTTTGGGCACAAAAAAGTACTTCTATTTTCAATTCTAATCACTTCTAAAGGTTGTCCACAAACAGGGCATATCTTATCTTTTTTACCATATACTTTGATTACTTCTCCATACCTGCCCTTATTACCCTCTAAATCTATATAAGACTCATCCACCATGGTCGTTCCCTTTAGCTCAATGGCTTCTAACAAAATCTTTTGAATATTCAAATATAACAGTTTTGCTTCATTCTTTGATAATAAATTAGCTTTACGAAGCGGATGAATTCTGGATTGAAAAAGAATTTCATTAGCATAGATATTACCTATTCCAGCAATGTTTTTTTGGTCCATTAATATTTTTTTTATATTCTTTGTACTGTTTTTTAATAATTTACTGAATCTATCAAGGGTAAATTCTTCACTTAATGGCTCATATCCCAGGGTTTCAATTCTTGGTAAGTTTTTCTTCTTTCTTAAAAGCCATAGCTTGCCAAATTTTCTAACATCATTATAAATGAGTTTACTCCCATCTTCGAAAAAGAAATAAAGATGATTATGTTTCTTATACTTTTCAGATATTTTTGTTAGGTTTTCTTTTTTTGAACCTGGATGGTATATAAGTCGACCACTCATTCCAAGATGGATAATTAACTGGTAATCATTATTTAGATTAATTATTATATATTTGCCCCTTCTTCTAACATTAATAATTTGGGAATTTTGTAATTCTGATAAAAATTCATTAATCCGGGGCATCTTAATTAGGGTTGGGGTTTTAACCTGTACTCTTTCTATGGTTTTCTCAATCAGTTCTTTTTGCAGGCCTCTTTTTATGGTTTCTACTTCAGGAAGCTCTGGCATTTCTCTTCCTCTCACAATTATAGATATTCTATTTTTTCAAAAATTTCAGATAAGTTGGTAATAACCGAGTCTGGGTAATTTTTATAATATCCAATTTTATGTCTATCGATTAAAAGACTTTTCATTCCTGCATCTTTAGCAGCAATATAGTCTGATTTTTCACTATCCCCAATATGCAAAACCTTATCAGGCAGGATATTTATTTTATGGCATACTTTTTGATACACTTTTTTATTTTTTAATTGTTTGTAATCAGTTAAGGCAGAGAAAGTAGATTGCAGGTATTTTTCTAAATATTTTATTTTTGGCTTCAAAAATTCCCTGGGCATAGATGAAATGCATATTATTTGGTATTTATCTTTCAATTGGTCTAAAACACTGTGAACTTCCGGGTAAGTTTTTATTTCATTCTCATACATCTGTAAAAGTATTTTATAGTCTAATTCAAGTTCGTAAAATTCAATCCAATATCTTATATCATACCACTTGATATTTTTTTCTCCAACCAAGTCATATTCTTTTTGTACCATATGCAGGGCAGTTTCAAAATCAATATTTTGTTTTTTTGCAACGAGTGCAGGTAAAGCCTTTTGCCATATTAAATTATTATAATCAGGATCTACTAATGTTCCATCGACATCAAATGATACTATTTCAATCCCCATGCTTTCCTCCCAATAAAAAATTCCCGGCAGTGTCCTACTCTCCCACAGAAAAAACTGCAGTACCATCGGCGCTGGAGGGCTTA
>CAZAJW010000002.1:0-2374 GCA_964485485.1 uncultured Atribacterota bacterium
GGCATTATGCTAAGCTTTTACAATCTAAATAATTTTGATTTTTTTTCTGAAGGTAAGGTCTACACTAATCGGATTATCCTCAGCACCTACTAAACATGGTACTAAATCCTTTGGATTTTTTAGGCATACGCTAAGCGAACTAACTCCGCCATTCGCCCATAATTGGAAAGGTATAACTTTCATAATACTCTTTAAGCTATTTCATTTTATATTTTTTAACTTTAATTTCAATAGATATTTCCGCTGGACACTGGATTTATTCATAAGACTTTTTAATTGAGCATGGTTACCTATACGGGAATTAATAACTAAACCGGTAATTATTATCTTATACTATACCAAGCTCCTCTTTTATCATATTCAGCACTTTTCTAAATTCTCTCATATAGATCTTCTCATGTTGGGAAATAAAATCTCTCCATTCTTTGCTCTGGTTTACTGCTTCTTCTGCTGTTAACCTGACAAGCATCTTTTTACCTCCCGAATTTATCTGTCTTACACGCAGATCAGGATTGTTTTCAACCCTCTGCATTAATCCGGCATAAAAGTCCTCCCTTTCCTTCCCTGCACGTGAATTTATATCCTCAAGGCTGTTCAGGTATTTCTCTACATAGACTGCATCGGGGTTTTTTTTCAGGTTTTCCAGAGCCAGTATGGCATTTTTTCTCCTTTTAATCTCATCTGAAGAAAGCCCCATTGTCAATGAATTTATAATGCTGACCTGCGCCTGTTCTAAAATTTCCTTTTTTTCTTCCTTGAATTTTTTCCAGAGACCGTCGGGATCGATCTCATTCTTAAAAAATTTCGCCAGCATGGGCTCCACTTTTTTCTTTATATTTATTTTTTCCTTTTCTTTATTTGAAAGATCGCTTAACCTTTCTGCTTTTTCCATAGCTATCTCTATAGCTGTCTTTATCTTTTCTCCCATCTCCATTCCTCTGTCAGATTTTAATTTTTATTCTACAAATAAATATAAATCTCATCCATATTATTATAAAAAAAATTATGATATTTCAAATATTTTTTAAACATGTTATTGTGAAGAATAGTAATACTTGTTATTCGATATCAAAAAAGCCCATGATACTTTCTTTGAACCTTTGAATTATTATGTCTTTAGTAAAATTTTTCATTTACTTACTTTCAGGTTAGCGATTTTCTCGAAAAATTTAACTATTCCGCCATGATCCAGCTCACCATATTCACTATTGGTTAATGATTTTAGCATTTCAAGGACTAGCGAAGATAAAGGTAATGGCAAATTCAGGAAAGTACTTACATTTAATACATTTTGTAAATCCTTTTGATGCAATTTTATTTTAAATCCTGGTCTGAAGTCTCCTTTTATCATCTCGGGTACTTTAGAATCTAAAACCTTACTCCCTGCAAGGCCATCTTTTATGGCCCTATATACATTAGTCAATGACAGATTTGCTTTTTTAGCAAGCATTAGAGCTTCGCTTACTGCCGCTATATTTATAGCAACTATTATTTGATTACATAATTTAGTAAAATTACCTGCTCCTGTATTTCCAACTAATATATATGATTTCCCTAAAATCCTAAATATGGGCAAAGCTCTTTTAAAATTTTCTTTTTCCCCACCGACCATAATAGCAAGCGATCCCTCAATTGCTCCCTGTTCTCCACCTGAAACTGGGGCATCTAAAAAGTTTATCCCTCTTCGTTTTAAGGCTTTGCCAATCTTTATTGATATTATAGGGTCAATTGAACTCATATCTACAACCAGAGAATTTTTTTTAGCTTTTTTAACTAATCCTCTCTTCCCTATTATAACTTCCTCGCTTTCAGGAGAATTTGGCAAAACAGTTATTATTGTATTGCAGGTCTCTGCTATCTCCTGTATGGATGTGGTAATTACTGCTCCCATCTTTTTAAGATAGTTAGCCGAATCAGGATTAACATGCTTGTGCGCTAAAATAGAATATCCTGCCTTAATTAAATTTTCAGCCATAGGTCTACCCATAATACCTGTTCCAATAAAACCTATCAATTGCATAAAACCTCACTTTCATATCAATAATAAAAATTTCATTAAAAAATAAATAATAGAAATAAATTTATAACTCTTAATTTTTCTATTTTGATTACAATTTTTTAAGCCCTTAAAATCATTCTTATCTTCATGTCGCTCTATCGTATAGCATCTTTGATATGTCAAAACTCGTAGGTCAGGTAGGTACATCAGTTTCGATTTTTCTTATCATCTTAATCAAGCTCAAATTAACCTTAATACAATAAGCCACCCCGATATAGTAAAAGCTGAAAAGATTGTAGAAATAATTAGCACGGAAGAAATTAAATCAGACTCCGAGCCGTGTTCCTTTCCCATAATAAAAGCAGCCACTGCCAG
>CAZAJW010000003.1:0-22734 GCA_964485485.1 uncultured Atribacterota bacterium
GATTGTTGAAAATCTTGACTCGGAAGATCGATTAGTTATTACCCATGGCAATGGGCCCCAAGTAGGCAACCTTATGGTTCAGCAGAAAGCTGCACAGGATATTGTACCTGCTCATCCTATGGATGTGGTAGGGGCAATGACTCAAGGGCAAATTGGCTATATGTTACAACAAACCTTAATAAATCATTTAAAAGAGATGAATATTAATAAATCAGTTTGTGCGATAATCAATCAAGTACTAGTGAATAAAAATGATAGTGAATTTATAGGAGAAAATGCTTCAAAACCTGTAGGAAATTTTCTTACAGAAGAAGAAGCCAAAGAAATGAAGGCTAACAACCCGGATTACATTGTTAAAAAAGTTAAGCCGAGTGGTGAACGATGCTGGAGGAGAACAGTCCCTTCACCTGATCCTATTTCAAATTTAGAGGGAGATGTTATCAATAAATTAGTAAAAGCTGGTATTATTGTAATTGCTTCAGGTGGAGGAGGTATCCCTGTATTGGAAGATGGGGATGGCCATTATAAGGGAATAGAGGCGGTAATTGATAAGGATTTGGCAGGAGAAAGGTTGGCTGAGATTGTTGGTGCAGATACCTTTTTTATTCTTACTGATGTTGAAAAAGCAAAGATAAATTTTGGTAAGCCTGATGAAAAAGAATTAGGCAAGGTTTCTTATAAAGAGGCAAAGAGATATTCAGAAGAAGGTCATTTTCTTGCCGGAAGCATGGGGCCTAAGGTCAAAGCGTGTTTGAGATTTTTAGAGAATGGTGGAGAAAAAGCAATCATTTCCTCATTAGACAAAGTAAAAGAAGCATTTAATGGTGAAACAGGAACAATAATTGAAAAGTAAAAAGGGATACTGAATAATATAAAAATAAATATAATTTTGTAAAGGAGTGTATGGGCAATGTTAGAAGGAAAGGATATTTTAAATACTGCTCAATTTTCAGCGCAAGAACTTAATTTAATCATGAATACTGCCGCCGGTTTTGAAAAACGAGTCAAAGATGGTAAAATCATCAGGAATATGGAAGGGAAAGTTGTAGCCAGCCTTTTTTTTGAGCCGAGTACCAGGACAAGACTGTCCTTTGAATCTGCTGCCAATAGAGTTGGAGCACGAGTTATTAGCGTTTCCAATGCGGCAAGTTCTTCTGTTTCAAAAGGAGAATCATTACCCGATACCATTAGAACTGTAGACGGTTATGTTGATGTTATTGTAATGAGACATCCCATGACCGGTTCTGCTCAGATTGCTGCCGATACAGCCAAACATCCATTTATTAATGCAGGTGATGGCAGTGGCCAACATCCCACACAGGCTCTTCTGGATATATATACAATGAGACAGGAGATTGGCAGCCTTGGCGGGCATACGGTTACTTTTTTAGGTGACCTGAAATACGGGAGAACTGTTCATTCATTGGGTTATTTTATGGCTCTTTATGGAAACAAGATGATTTTTGTCTCCCCAAAATCATTGCGTATGCCTGAAGAATTAACTGAAGATTTCCGCAGTCGTGGAGCGGAGATTGAAGAGACTGAAGATGTTAAAGAGGCTCTGGCAAAGAGTGATATTGTTTATGTAACACGAATTCAGAGGGAAAGATTCGAAGATCCCAAGGAATATGAAAGACTAAAAGGTTCATATATTATCGACAGAAATATTATCAACCAGGCAAAGAAAGGGATAAAGATACTTCATCCATTACCAAGAGTGGATGAGATATCTACTGATGTTGATGATTATGAGGGGGCTGCTTACTTTAGACAAGCACACAACGGAATGTATGTTAGAATGGCTTTATTGGCTTTGGTTAGTGGAACAGACTAGGGTATATTTAGTATATTTTTCTTAAAAAATGATATTTTGTTAATTAAAAATTTTAAAGATGGGAAAGTATATGGTATCTAAAAATAGCCATACATTATTCATTAAAGGAAAAATCATTGAACAAAAGCATCTTGAAAATGACTATTATGAGATGACAATTGAAGCACCAAGAATTGCCGAAATAGCGAGGCCTGGCCAATTTGTTATGTTATCTAAATGGAAGATAAAAGAATTGCTGTTAAAAAGACCTTTTAGCTTTTTCCAAATCGATTCTCGTAAGGGCAGATTTGATATTTTATACAAAAAAGTGGGGAAAGGAACACAAATTTTGTCTGAATCAAGGGTTGATGAAGAAGTAGAATTAATTGGCCCTTTAGGGAATGGTTTCTATATACCAAAAAATACACACAAGATTGCCATCGTTGCGCGCGGAATAGGAATTGCTCCAATGATGCCCCTAATTCAAGAAAGTAGAAAAAAGGGAATAGAAATTTACAGCTTTCTCTCGGCAAAAGAAAAGGCTTTACTGCTTTGTGATGATAAACTGGAATCTTTTTCTAATAATGTTTTTTATACAACAGATGATGGTTCAAGGGGAGTAAAGGGTAATGTTACATGTTTCTTAGAAGAATTATTAGAAGAAAAAGTTACTGAGATTGATGCTGTATTTACTTGTGGTTCCAGAAGATTAGCAAGGCATATTAAAGAATTACAAAAAAAACACCATTTTTTTGCTTATATTAGTTTGGAAGAGCGTATGGGATGTGGCATAGGATCCTGTAAAGGATGTGTAGTTCAGACTAAATATGGTTATCAAAGGGTATGTAAAGAAGGTCCTGTATTTCCGTTAGAAGAGGTTGCGCTGGATGAATAAAACAGTTGATTTAACAATAAAATTAGGATCTCTCCTTTTAAAGAATCCAATAATGCCTGCATCTGGAACTTTTGATGCCAGGGATACTATTTTAAACAAAAAGCAGCTTAAAAGTCTTGGAGCGGTTGTGACTAAAAGTATTTCATTAGAAAACAGGACTGGTAATCCGGGTCCAAGAATTTGGGAAACTGATGGCGGTATGCTTAATGCAGTGGGAATACCTTCAAAAGGGATTGAGGAATTTAAAGAAAAAGAGCTACCTCTTTTAGAAGAGGTAAATGACACAATTATTGTCAGTATGGTAGGAAACTCTAATGAAGATTTTTGTAATTTGGCCAGTCGACTCGACAAGATTAAAGAGATCTCTGCACTGGAAATTAACTTATCTTGCCCGAATCTTAATAACGGATTGCAGTTTGGTATCAATAAAGGAGTGATGGCTGAATTAATATCCAATATTAAGAAACATTCTGAAAAAGTTTTAATAGCCAAATTGTCACCAAATGTATCAGATATAACTGAAATGGCTTCAGCTGCAGAACAAGCAGGAGCAGATATTTTAACCATTGCCAATACATTGTTAGGAATGGCTATAGATATAGAAAAGCAAAAACCAAGACTGGGTAATAGAGTAGGAGGGTTATCGGGGCCGGCTATCAGACCGATAGTTGTTCGAATGATTTGGGAAACTCGAAAAGAAGTCAAAATACCAATTATTGGTGTAGGTGGAATTACCTGTGCGGAAGATGCAATTGAAATGTTTCTCGCAGGTGCAGATGCTATTCAAATAGGGTCGGCTAATTTTAATAACCCATATATTATGTTAGAAGTTATTCAAGGTATGGAAAAATATTTAGTTAGAAAGAAGTATAAATCAATTCAAGATATTATTGGATTAGTGCAATAACTTAACCTGACAAAATTTTTGTAATAAAGAATTTTGATAATATATAATAAGAATCATTCATTATTGGAGTTAGAATGATCCAACTATCCAAATATAAGATTAAGGAGGGAATCTATGGGGTCACAGATTGTTGTTAATGCCATCCTGTTAGGGGGCTTGTATGCCTTAATGGGTATCGGTTTTTCTTTACAGTGGGGAATTAGTGGAATTATAAATTTGTCTTACGGGGCTATGGTAGTTTTGGGTTCTTATTTATCTTTGGTCATTTTTAATTCATTAAATATCGATCCCTTTATAAACATGTTTTTTGTAGGAGCCATATTATTTTTCTTAGGAGCTTTTATTTACAGGTTTGCACTACAGCCTTCAATAAAAGGTGGAATCGTTTTTACACTTATAATCACTTTTGCTATTAGGCTAATTGTAGAAAATATTATTCTTTTAGTCTGGTCAGCAGATTATCGCACTATTAGATTGGCCTACGCCGGAAATAATTTTCAGTTATTTGGGACTTTTGTTCCTTTAACTAAGTTTTTGACATTCATCGTGGCAGGAATTATTATTTATTTTACCTATCTTTTTATGAGTAATACAAAAATAGGAAAAGGAATTCAGGCAGTTGCATTGGATAGGGAAGGAGCGGAAGCAGTTGGAGTTGATGTTCAAAAAATGTATACCATAAATTTTGCCCTGGGTACTGCATTAGCTGGTGTCACTGGTGCTCTATGGGCAAGTATATACAGTTTTTCTCCCCATGTCATTGATGTAATTATTGCTAAAGTATTTATTATAGCGATTTTAGGTGGATTGGGAAATATCTGGGGAGCAGCAGCTGGAGGGCTATTATTAGGAATTGCCGAAACATCCGGGGCTACTTTTTTAGGTTCACAGTGGCAGGAAGCCATTGGGCTGGTAATTATGGTAACTGTATTGCTATTCAGACCTCACGGTCTAATAGGCAAGAAATTTTTTGGTTAATATTTTTCTTTGCATATAATTCAAATAGAGAGGATGTGGATATAGATGTCGGTAAAAAATAATTATTTTAATAAAAATATATTATTAATAATTGCTACAATTGTTATTTTTATTCTTTTACCAAATTTTTTATCAGGGTATTATGTTCGACTTTTTACTGCAATATTTATGTATGCTACAATTGCTCAAGGATTTAATTTAATGTCAGGATATATGGGATACCTGCCTTTTGGTAATGTAATGTTTTTTGGTATTGGTGCTTATGTAACTGCAATTTTAATGGGGAGAGGCTTTTCTTTTATATATGCAGTGCCTTTTGCTGCCTTGGCAGCTATTGTAGTAAGCATTATTTTGGGATATCCGGTTCTTCGTTTAAGGGGGCATTATTTTGCTATTGCCACAATTGGAATGAACGGAGCACTTTTAGCTGTTGTTCAGAATGCTACAGATATTACCGGAGGGGCAATGGGAACCACATTTCCTATTATTACTGAGGCACCTGGTGTAGTCTATAATTATTTTTACCTGGCAATGCTTGGTTTAATGATTGTAACCACGCTAGCCATGCATTTTATTGTCAATTCCAAATTTGGTTTTGCAGTAAGAAGCATTAAAGCTAACGAAGAAGCAGCAAATTCTATGGGGATTAATACTGCCAATACTAAAGTTAGTGCTTGGGCAATAACAGCGTTTTTTACTAGCCTAGCCGGAGCGCTTTATGGTTATTGGATGTCATTTATTGCTCCTGATGAAGTTTTTGATATTATGATCTCAGTGAATACCATAGTTATGATGCTAATCGGAGGCGCAGGGACAATCTTCGGACCAGTAATTGGGGCTTTTATTATTGAAACAGTATCAGAATTGACTTGGAGTGGATTTATGGAATATCATCTGGCTGCCCTGGGTGTAGCTACTATCATTATTGTCTTTTTTGTCCCACGAGGTGTTGTCGGGACAATAATAGATGCATTAAAAGGTAGAAAGATTGAAATAAACAAGAAAGTAGGTGTGTCAAATGACTGATAATAATAATATTATTTTAGATATTCAGTCAGTAAGCAGACATTTTGGTGCACTAAAAGCCGTTGATCAAATTACATTTAAAGTAAAAAAAGGCGAGATTGTAGGATTAATTGGGCCTAATGGTGCAGGTAAAACTACTTTAACAAATGTAATAACCGGAGATTTAACAAAAACTCATGGCCATGCATTTTTTAAAGGTAATAATATTACCAATATGAAACCTTATCAGATTGCTCGTATCGGGCTTACCAGGACATATCAGGTGGTAAAGCCTTTGCAAGGTATGACAGTTGAAGAAAATATTCTGGTTGGTTCTTTGTTTGGCAGGGAAAATAGAAATAATAATCTGGCTCAAGCAAAAAAGACTGCCGGTGAAATTATGAAATTAGTAGGTTTGGAGAAAAAGAAAGATTTTAAGGTAAGTGATATTACTCTTCCCGATTTAAAAAGAATGGAATTTGCCAGAGTTCTGGCAATGGAACCGGAGATAGTTTTTTTAGATGAAGTAATGGCTGGATTAAATCCTTCAGAAGTTGAAGAATCCATGAAATTGGTCAAGAAAATTAGAAAAGACAAGATGCTGACTATCGTTTATATTGAACATATTATGAAGGCAGTAATGGGAATTTCTGATAGGATTATTGTTTTGCATCATGGAAAGAAAATTTGTGAAGGTGCACCTGAAGAAGTATGTGACAACCCTGCAGTCATTGAAGCCTATCTGGGTAAAAAGTACGCCAAGGAGGTTATGAATAATACAGATGAGTAATAATTATTTATTGCAAATAGAAAATTTAAATGCCGGTTATGGGGCTATCCAGGTATTGTGGGATATTAATTTGGAATTAGAAAATAAAGAAATTCTTTGTATTATCGGTGCAAATGGTGCCGGAAAAAGTACATTGCTGAAAAATATTGTTGGTATGATTCAACCATATAGTGGAAAAATAAAATATTCGAGTAAAGAAATTACCCATTTTAATTCACCTGAACGCATAAAAATGGGAATAGGTTTTGCTCCTGAAGGACGACATCTCTTTTTTGGTCTTACAGTTGAAGATAATTTACTTATGGGTGCTTTTCAGCGTAAAGTTGATAAAAAAATACTTAAGGAAGACCTTGATTTTGTCTATAATTTATTTAAACCTCTTAAAGGGTATCGTAAAAAATTTGCCGGGAATCTGTCCGGAGGTGAACAGCAAATGTGTGCGATCGGAAGAGCCCTTATGTCAAAACCTTCTTTACTTATTATTGATGAGCTGTCCCTTGGTTTGGCACCGGTTATAGTTGATGATTTAATTGAAACAATTGTCAAGCTAAGAGACGAAAAGGGAATAAGTATATTGATAATAGAGCAGGATGTGCAGGTGGCTTTAGATATTGCTGACAGAGGTTATGTATTGGAGAGCGGATCCATCGTTATGAAGGATAGTACAGAAAAATTAGCTAAAAATAAACATATAAAAGCTGCCTATCTTGGAGTTGCTTAAGATGTTTGCTATTTATTATTATAGCAAATGATAGTGGAGAAACTTAAAGATGAATGCTGGGTAATTTATAATATTACGTTGAAGGGTGGTGGTCATATAAAATATAATAATCGTATGAAAAATATAAAAATTTTAAAAGGAGGAATATTATAATGAAGTATAGACTAAGTATTGTAATAATTGTAGCTGTGTTTTTGTTGTCTGTAATTGGAAACGCTATTGCTTCTGATCAGTTTGATGATATGATAAAAATCGGAGCCGCGGTATCCCTTACTGGAAAAGTTGCCTATGAAGGCCAGTTGGTTAAACAGGGATATGAAGTTTGGGAAAAATGGGTCAATGAACATGGTGGAATCAAAGCAGATGATAAGACATACGGTGTTGAGATTATCTACTACGATGATGAAAGTGACCCGGTTCGTGGAGCTAAATTAACCGAGAGATTGATTACTGAGGATGAGGTAGATTTTTTAGGCGGACCTTATTCCAGTGCCATTACCTTTGCAACCTCTGCTATTGGTGAAAAATATGGTGTTATTACCATTGCTCCTGAAGCCAATGCTACTAACATCTATGAAAGAGGTTACAAATATGTATTCTCAATTCTACCTCCTGCACCTATGTTGATGGCACCTGTTGCCTATATGATGGATGAAATGCTGGATCCTAAACCAAAGACAGTAGCTATTATTGCAGCAAACGACTTGTTCCCATTAAGTTGTGCCGAGGGATTTAGAGATGCCTGCTTGGAATTAGGATTTGATGTGGTGCTATTTGAAAAATATCCTGCTGGTTCAACGGACGTATCCTCATTATTGACCAAAGTGAAGGGATTAAATCCGGATGTTCTAGGTGTTGGAGGATATACAGCCGACTCATTAATGGTTATTAGGCAATGCAAGGAATTAGATTTAAATCCTGAATTGTATGCATTTGCTGTTGGAGTCATGGTCCCAGCCTATGTTGATGAAATGGGTGCAGATGGGAATTATGCTGTAGAAGGTGAATGGTGGTTGCCTGGTATGCTTTTGGAAGATCCAATATTTGGAACAATTGAAGATTATAATCAGGCTTGCAAAGATTTGTTTGGTGAAGATTTTAGACCCCAGTATTGGACTGCCAGTTCAAGTGCAGCCGGTAGTATTCTTCAACTAGCTATTGAAAAAGCAGGTACTATTGAAACCGATAAGGTCAGAGAAGCCTTATTGAGCATGGATCTCCAGTTAACTACTTGGCCTGCCGTGGAGTTTAATGAAAAAGGACAGAATATTCAATGGCTACATCCTGTCATTCAGGTACAAGACCAAGAATTTGTCATTGTTTATCCTGAAGACTCACAAGAAAATACTCCATTATACCCAACTCCTGCTTGGAGCGATAGGTAAATAAAATAAATTTGATAGGTGGGGATTAAAATATTTAATGATAATTTATCCCTACCTATCAAATTTTCTGTTTTTTAATTTTAAAGGCAATATAATAAAGATACCAACATAAAGCCAGACAATAAAAGTCTTAAAAGGTTCAATTAATCGAAATGATGATAATTCAAGTGTGAAATTTTTTTAAGTCACTATATGGAACTATGTTCCATATAGTGAAAAAGACAGAACAAATAAGTAATTTTAAGTCTTAAAATATTAAATTTATTATAATAATTATCAATAAAAAGTAAGCGGTAGAAGTCAAAAGATAAAAATAACGAACGGGGGGGGACTTTAAAATGGAGATGAGAATTGAGAAGGACAGCTTAGGAGAAATAAAAATTCCTGTGAATAGATTATGGGGAGCGCAAACTCAGCGCAGTTTTCAAAATTTTAAGATTGGCAAAGAGAAAATGCCCATTGAAGTGATAAGATCTTTTGCTATTTTAAAAAAAGCTGCTGCTTTAACAAATTACCAGCTTGATTGGTTAGAAAAAGAAATTGCAGATACCATTGCTAATGTTTGTGATGAAATTATGGAGGGTAGGCTAAATGACCATTTTCCTTTAGTGGTATGGCAAACCGGTAGCGGAACCCAGACTAACATGAATGTAAATGAAGTTATTGCAAATCGATCAAATCAAATTTTAGGGAAGAATAAAGTTCACCCCAATGATCATGTTAATAAAGCTCAGAGTTCTAATGACACTTTTCCTACCGCCATGCATATTGCTGCGGTTAATGAATTGGAAACAAAATTATTTCCTGCCATTTCTTTAATAAAAAATATTCTAGAGAAAAAGATTGAAGAAAACAAAGATATTGTAAAAACCGGTAGAACGCATTTGCAAGATGCTGTTCCCCTTACCCTTGGACAGGAAATAAGCGGCTGGTATAGGATGGTGGAGAGAAGTGAAGAGATGATTAAAGCAGGATGTCAAAAATTGATGGATCTTGCCCTGGGAGGAACTGCAGTAGGTACAGGTCTAAATACTCATCCTGAGTTTGGGGAACGAGTTGCCGGAAAGATTGCCGAACTAACCTCGAAAAAATTTAAAGCCGCACCAAATAAATTTCACTCATTAACCAGCCTTGATGAAATAGTCTTTGTACATGGTGCGATAAAAGGATTAGCGGCCGATATGATGAAAATTGCCAATGATGTTCGGTGGCTTTCCAGTGGTCCCCGCTGTGGAATTGGAGAATTAACTATTCCGGTTAATGAGCCGGGAAGTTCGATTATGCCCGGTAAGGTTAATCCTACTCAGTGTGAAGCAATAACTATGGTTGCAGTGCAGGTTATGGGAAATGATGTATCTATTGGTATTGCTGCCAGCCAGGGTAATTTTGAATTAAATGTATTTTTACCGGTTACCATTGATAATTTTCTGCGGTCAGTCAGGCTATTATCTGATGCAATAGTATCATTTACGGAAAATTGTTTAAAAGGAATGACTCCAAACAAAGAAAAAATCAATTATTTTTTACAAAATACGCTTATGTTAGTTACTGCTTTGAATCCTATCATTGGCTATGATAATGCAGCAAAAATTGCCAAGAAGGCTCATGAGGAAGGCATAACACTAAAGGAGGCTACTTTGCAATTAAAATTATTGTCTGAAGAGGAGTTTGACAAAGCTGTTGACCCGGAAAAAATGGTTTAAGTAGCGTTCATTTTTATAAAAAAACGAATAAAGCAATTTTGATATTTTATCTAAGATTAAGAGTTAAGTTAATAAAAATTTAAAAAATTATCAATATATAGGAGACCAAAAATGAATATAAACGAAGAAGCCTTAGAGTTACATCTTAAAAATAAAGGTAAAATTGAAGTTGTCAGTAAGACCAAGATCAATAGTATGCATGACCTAGCCGTTGTTTATACTCCTGGTGTAGCCGAGCCCTGCCGCAAGATTAAAGAGGACACCTCTCGTGTCTATGACTACACTACCAAGGGTAATATGGTTGCCGTGGTAACCGATGGTTCCGCCGTCTTGGGCTTGGGTGATATCGGCCCGGAAGCAGCCTTACCGGTCATGGAAGGAAAAGCAGTCCTCTTTAAATATTTTGCTGGTGTTGATGCCTTCCCCATCTGTATAAACAGCAAGGATCCTGATGATATTGTCAAAACAGTTCAACTCATTGCTCCATCTTTAGGTGGTATCAATTTGGAAGACATTAGTGCTCCCAGATGCTTTGAAATTGAACAAAGACTAAAAAAGTCTTTGGATATTCCCGTATTCCATGATGACCAGCATGGTACTGCAGTAGTTACTTTAGCCGGCCTTATCAATGCTCTAAAAGTAGTTCATAAGAAATTGGAAGAAATTAGAATAGTCATTAATGGTGCAGGATCTGCCGCCATTGCCATAGCTAAGTTCCTTTTCTCAGCCGGAGCCCAGCATATCATTATCTGTGATTCTAAGGGCATTATCTATCAAGGACGCCAAGAGAACATGAATCCGGCCAAAGAGGAAATGGCCAGTCTTACCAATCAGGAAAGACTTGAAGGTACCCTTTCGGATGCTATGGAAGATGCTGATGTCTTTGTAGGTGTATCGGTAGCCGGAGCCTTAACAGTTGAGATGGCCAAAAAGATGGCCTCTGAGGCAATTATATTTGCCATGGCCAATCCGACCCCAGAGATAATGCCCGATGAAGCCAAGAAGGCAGGAGTCCGAATCATGGCTACCGGACGTTCCGATTTTCCTAATCAGGTCAACAATTGCTTAGGCTTTCCGGCCATCTTTAAAGGTGCTCTCCAGGTAAGAGCCAGTCAAATCAATGAACAAATGAAACTGGCTGCAGCCCATGCGATAGCTTCGGTCATTCCTGAAGATGAACTCACTACCGAAAATATCATTCCCAATGTCTTCCATCCTGAAGTCATGAAAATAGAGACAGAAGCCGTTGCGCAGGCTGCCAGGGATACTGGAGTGGCAAGGATATAGTGTGCTTAAAATAAAACAAAAAGGAAATAAAAAAGTAAGGAGATATATATAAAAATGGAGAACTATCGTATTGAGGAAGATTTGTTAGGAAAGAGAAAAGTACCCAATGATGTCTATTATGGAATACAAACTCTCAGAGCAATGGAAAATTTTAATATTACCGGTTATAAAATGGATAAAAAATTTATCAAGGCATTAGGAATTGTTAAAAAAGCGGCAGCCAAGGCAAATATGGTGACAGGTTTGCTTGACAAAAAACGTGCTCAGGCTATCATGGATGCTGCCCAGGAAGTAATTGATGGCAAACTAAATGATGAATTTGTACTGGATCCGATACAAGGAGGAGCTGGTACTTCTACCAATATGAATGCCAATGAAGTCATTGCCAACAGAGCAATAGAATTATATGGGGAAGGACATCGAGGAGACAATTCAGTAATTTCATCTTTAACTCACGTCAACATGTCTCAGTCAACGAATGATGTGATTCCCTCTGCCATTAAGATTGCATTATTGTTAAAGTCCGGCGCTTTGCTTAAGTCTACTGAGAAATTGGAAAGTGCGTTTAGGGCTAAAGCTAAGGAATTTGATCATATTTTAAAGATGGGTAGAACTCAGTTACAAGATGCAGTACCCATAAGATTAGGACAAGAATTTTTGGCTCATGCTAATGCTTCTAAAAGATCAAGAGAGAGAATGGCTCAAGCAATGGAAAGTTTAAAAACAATCAATATGGGGGCAACAGCAATTGGAACTAGTCTTAATGCTGATCCTGAATACATTCGTTTAGTGGAAGACTATTTGCGAGATATTTCAGGTTTTGATTTAAAAATAGCCGAAGATTTAGTAGATGCTACACAAAATACGGATGCTTATATTGAAGTATCTTCAGCTATCAAAGCTTGGGCAACAGTTATATCAAAAATTTGTAATGATTTAAGATTAATGAGCTCTGGTCCAAGATCCGGATTACATGAAATTAATTTACCGGAAGTACAACCAGGGTCTTCAATTATGCCAGGGAAGGTTAACCCAGTAATACCTGAGGCTGTTAATCAAGTTGCTTTCCAGATTATTGGAAATGATGTTACAATTAATATTGCAGCCGAGGCGGGACAGTTAGAGTTAAATGTGATGGAACCTGTTTTAGCATTTAATTTAATGCAGAGTTTTGATATCATGACAAATGCTCAAAATATGTTGGTCGAAAAATGTATTGTTGGAATAACGGCTAATGAGGAAAGGTGTAAAGAATTTGTAGAAAAAAGTATAGGTATTGTGACTGCCCTAAATCCGCATATAGGACATGAAAAAACAACCATAGTTGCGAAAGAAGCATTAAAAAACCAAAAGAGTATTAGAGAAGTAGTTTTAGCACATAAATTGTTAAAGGAAGAAGAATTAAATAAAATTCTTGATCCGTATGAAATGACTAAAAGCGGAATTGCTGGGAAAGAATTATTAAAAAAATGTTAATCAAAAGATAAAAATATAGTTATAAATATATTTTTTAAATAAAACGTAAAAATAAAAACAAGGAATATCCTTATTTATAATCATATTTGCTTAAATATATACAAAAAACAGTAGGATAAATAAATTTTTCTACTATATACTATATCTAGATCTTAGATATAGGTAAAAATTTGTTATAGAAAGGAAGAGAATGTGAAAATTATTAGAAATCGTCATTTATGTACTACCTGTAAAGCTTGTCAATTAGCATGCTCTTTCCATCATACACATTCTTTCTGGCCTGATAAAAGTAGTATTGATATATCTCGCAATCCTATGAATGGCAAAATAAAATGGAGAATCATTTCTACTTGTGACCAATGCTGGGATGAAGAAGAACCGTTATGTGTAAAATTTTGCGCTTATGATGCCCTTAAAATATTTAAGTAATTGATTATAAAAGAGAAAAAGTAAAGAATGGATAAAAAAATTATTATTAAAGGATGCTTAGCAGGAAAAATATTATGGATAGACTTATCTAATAAAAAAGTATGGACCGAAGAAACTAAAAGTTATGCTGAGAAAACATTAGGTGGTAGGGGAATTAATTCTCTTATTATGCTCAATAAAATTAAGGATAATACAAAATGGTATGATCAGGAGAATCTTCTGTGTTTTGGGGTAGGGAGTTTGGTTGGAACAATGACACCTGGTGCTTGTAGAGTTGATATTTCAACAATAAATGTATTTAGTGGTGGAAAAGGCTCTGCGAATGTTGGTGGATTTTGGGGACCGGAATTGAAATATGCTGGATATGATAACTTGATAGTTGTTGGTAAATCGGCAAAGCCAGTTTATTTGTATGTTAATGATGGAATAATTAATATAAGAGATGCAAACTTTTTATGGGGTAAAGATGTTTTTGAAACAGAAAATATCTTACGTAAGATAATGGGAGATGAGGATATTAAAATTGCCTCAATCGGACCGGCAGGTGAAAATTGCGTAAGGGGTTCTGCAATAATGGTCGATACTGCTAAGGCAGCTGGAGGGTCTGGCGTAGGATGTGTAATGGGAGATAAAAAACTCAAAGCTGTTGTAGTTCGAGGACATGGAAAAATCGAAGTTTCTGAACCGAAAAGGTTTATGTCAATCGTGCAGAAATGTTACCAAAAATGCATGGAAAATCCGGCCACAGAGATGATGAGAAAAGCACCTCTTAACCTGTATTCAAATCCGGAATGGGAAGGCTGGAATACAAACATTGTTACTAAAAATGGCCAGGATGATCAATGGGAAATGGAAAAAAGAATAAGGTTGATGAATCCACAAACGGGAGTTCCCAGTATGTTAAAAAGCGTTAGAGCTTGTTATTTGTGTCCTACCGGATGTATGCCTTATATGGAAATTAATAATGGAGAATATAAAGGTGATAAAGGTGAGGGATTTTGGATTAATACTATTATGGGCCATGCATGTCGATTTGATATTTCTGATCCAGAAGCAGTATTAGAATCATGGATTCTCACAAATAAATTGGGATTAGATGGTGATTACGTTGCATCAGGGTTATCCTGGGTTTTTGAATTATATGAAAAAGGTATTATTACCAAAGAGGACACGGGTGGATTAGAATTAAAATGGGGTAATAGTGAATCTTTAATAAAAATGATCAAGAAATTAGCTTACAGAGAAGGAATAGGGGATTTGTTAGCTGATGGAATCATTGAAGCAGCTGAAAAAATTGGACATCATTCGGAATATTATCACATTCATGTTAAAGGGCAACCCTCCATCGAGCCTTTTCGAGTTCCTAAAGGTTGGGCGCTAGCAGTATCTACATCTCCTGTTGCTGGAAGACATCTAAGGGGAGCGACAATGGGAAGTAAGAGGTATGGTTCTAAACCGAGACCGGGAGATTTTAATGTGATTGATTATCAAAATCAGGCCCAAGGTGTGGTTTGGCAGGGGAAGACAAAAGAATTGGAAGACAATCTGGGCATATGTAATTATGTGGGAACCTGGTCAGGTGCAAACTTTCTTGATATTACTGATTTTGTGGAACTAATTAATTCGGGCATGGGTATTGATTTAAGTGAAGAAGATTTGATGGAACACTATGCACCTTTAGGGAGAAACATGGAAAAAGCATTTAATTCACTTCATACTCATATGTCACGGAATGATGATCTCCCTCCCCAAAGATTTATAGAAGAAGAAGTAAAGTCGGGACCGTATAAGGGTTTTAAAATTGACAAAAATAAGTATAATCATATGTTAGATGAGTTTTATCGACTTTGGGGATGGGATGTACAGACCGGCATGCAGACCAGAACGGGTTTAACCAACCTTGGATTGGAAGAAATTGCGGATAAATTAGCAAAGCAGGGCAAGTTAATTGAAAAGTAATAACCCTGTGTAGATTAAAATATTTTTTGTTATTAAGAAGGAGAGCTATATTGAAAATATTATGTATTAATCCAAACAGTTCAAGAGAAGTTACCGAAGGTATTGAGAAAATCTGTAAGAGCTATGCTTTACCGGATACAGAGTTAGAAGTTCAATATATCAAAGAGGCTCCTTCCGGAATTGAAAGTTATCAGGATGCAGCGATCGCAGAGAGATATTTATTAGAAAGATTCCAAGAGTGGGAGAAAGAATATGATGGATTCATTATTGCCTGTCATAGTGATATAGGGATTGATTTACTTAGAGAATTAACAGTTAAACCAGTCATAGGTATAGGAGAATCCTCGATGCTTTTTGCTTTACCTCTGGGACATAAATTTAGTATTCTTTCTTTAAAAAGGAAAAAAATACCACAGAAAGAAGATCTGGTAAGAAAATATGGCTTGGAAAATCGATGTGCATCGATTCGTGCCACCGGATTGGGTGTGGTTGCCACGGATGAAGATAAAAGAGAAAAGCTTATAAAGGAAGGATTCAGTGCAGTGAAAGAAGACGGAGCAGAGGTTTTAATTTTAGGATGTGCCGGTATGGCCGGTCTAGACAAAATAATTGAAAAAATAGTAAAAGTACCTGTAATTGATGGACTGGTATGTGCTTTAATGATAATAGAATCGTTAGTGAAGTATGGGATTGAAACGAGTAAAATAGCTAAATATAAGTAAAAAAATTGTCTCAAAAATTGATTCATTGATTGTGAAAAATAATATTATTATTTAATGTAGGAGGATATGTAATGGAAAAATATGATGTAGTGATTCGCTCTGATAAAGTATTTATTGACCACCGATTAACTGATTGTAATATTGGCATCAAAGATGGAATCATTCATACCATAAGTAGAGAGAACCTAAGAGGAGAAAGAATGATTGATGCTAAAGGGAAAATGGTATTGCCGGGAACGGTTGACCCTCATGTTCATATTCGGGCTCCTGGTCATGAGTATAGAGAAACTTTTTTGTCTGGGACAGAAGAAGCTGCTTTAGGGGGTGTAACGACTATATTAGAAATGCCCATTTCTTCACCACCACCTTATTCACCGGAAATTGTAAATAAACGAATGACTATTGCCGAAAAAGAAGCAGTGGTAGATATTGCTTTTTATGGTGCGGCAGGGATTGACCAAAAAGAACATATTATCCCCTGCTCAAAATCAGGTATCGTTGCTTTTAAAACATTTTTACATGAAGCCCCAGCCGGAAGAGAAGGAGAGTTTATTGGGCTGACTGCTCCAAATACTGGTGACCAATATGAATTGATGGAAATATTGGCTAAAACAGATGTTATATCAGCTTTCCATGCAGAGAACAATGATATGATAAAAAAGAACATCGAACGATTAAAGAAAGAAGGAAAAGTTTCGCCAATTTATCATGAGAGATCCCGCCCCCCCGTAGTGGAGATTGAAACAATAGCCAAAATATTGCTTTTTGCAGAAAAAACTGGTACAAAAGTAGAAATAGTTCATATCAGTACACCGGAAGCAGTGGAATTGACAAGACAGGCAAAAGCAAAAGGTGTATATGTAATAGCTGAAACATGTCCTCATTATCTATTTTTAAACGAAAATGATTTGGAGAAATTTGGTGCATTTGCAAAATGTAACCCTCCTGTAAGAGGTGAATCCCAAAGAAAGAAAATGTGGGAGTATCTGGTCAATGGACATATCGACATTGTTGGAAGTGACCATGCACCTTATACCAAAGAGGAAAAGGAAAAGGGAGATGGTGATATTTTTCAGCCCCCCGCTGGATTCCCGGGTTTATCTACCCGCCTTCCACTCATGTTTACGGCGGTCAAACAGGGTAAACTTGAATTAGATAAGATGATGGCTTTGATCTGTGAAAACCCAGCTCGTATTTTTGGGCTATATCCTCAAAAAGGAGTCATCATGGTGGGTTCTGATGCAGATTTTGTTATTTTTGATGAGAATAAAAAAGGTAAGATAGATAAAAACAAAATGTTCACCAAATGCAAGGATAGTGCCTTGGTGTATCATGGATGGGAAGTATTTGGCCAACCGGAAAAAACAATTGTAAGAGGACAGATTGTTTATGAACAAGGTAATATTGCTGTTAGACCTGGTTATGGAAAAGTATTGAGAAGAAAATAAGTGTAACCCATAAATGCTCTTTATAGGTTAATTGAATAAAATGAACAGGTATTAAATGAATATGAATGACATTACCATATAGTTTCAATATTGGCATTGAAACTATATGGTACAAATATAGATAAAGGTTTTATAAAAGTCTAGTTTTTAGTTTTCAGATCAAATACTAAAGAAATCGACTTCCGGGATTCTCTATGGCAATTCCTTGCCGGCAGAGAGGGCAATTTTCGGGATAATATGTTTTAACATTCATTTGCAGTGCACTGTATAGAGGAAGGTCTAACCGATAATCTTCACTACGTCTATCAACTATACAGGCAATTCCTATTACATTTGCTCCCCTCTGTTCTACCAGTTCTTTAACTTCTAGTGTCGATTTACCCGTAGTGACAACATCTTCGGTTATGAGCACTTTTTCTCCAGGCTTAATAACAAATCCTCTTCTTAATTGCATTATGTCATTTTTTCTTTCTGCAAACATAGCCTTTTTATTAATCTGTCGGGCTAGTTCATATGCAACAATAATACCTCCCAATGCTGGTCCAACAACTGTTTCAATATCCAGGTGACGGACTTTTTCAGAAATTAATTTTAAGACCCTTTCAGCATAATTAGGAAATTGCAGCATTCTGGCACATTGTATATATCCATCACTGTGAATACCAGAAGAGAGCAAGAAATGTCCACTTAATATAGCGCCGGTCTTTTTTAATATATCCAATATATCTTTTTCTTTGTCTGTTAATTCTTTTTCTTTTTTTATTAATAAGTTTTCCATAATATATAAATCCTCCTTTATTAATTATATTATTCCACGGATTTCTTTCAGTGATTTAATACCCTCTTTATTCATAAAAACTTCTATTTCTTTAATAATTTCAATACATGAATATGGATTCATAAAATTAGCGATTCCTATCTGTATACACGTCGCTCCTGCCATAATAAACTCAAGGGCATCCTTACCGTTAGAAATTCCACCCAAACCCATAACCGGAATATCTACGTTTTTGCAAACTTCATGAACCATGCGAAGGGCGATAGGTTTAATAGCTGGACCGGAAAGTCCTGCATATAAGTTATTGAAAATAGGTTTTCTTTTGTATATATCTATTGCCATTGCCTTAAATGTATTAATAAGGGATAATCCGTCTGCTCCTTCTTCTTCGCAGCATTGAGCGATATTTACAATATTTTCGGCATTTGGTGAGAGTTTTATTACTAATGGCAACTTGGTTATCTTTCTTATTTGACGAACTATCTGTCTGGCAGTCTTAGAATTCATACCAAAAAGTAATCCACCTTCTTTTACATTCGGACAACTTATATTTAATTCGATAATATCAATTTTTTCCTTAGAAATAATTGAAACGCATTTTATGTAATCATCAATAGTGGAACCGTTAATATTTACAATTATTTTTACACCTAAATTTTTAAGATAAGGTAATTCTTTTTTTATAAAATATCTGATACCAATATTCTCCAGACCAATGCTATTTATTAAGCCGGAGGCCGTTTCCCAGATTCTAATTCCGTTGTTTCCGGATTTTGGTAATAAAGTTAGACCTTTTGTGCATATTCCCCCTAATTTTGATAAATCAAAATGCTGCTGATAACCCAAACCAAAGGTTCCCGATGCTGCAATTACTGGATTATTAAATTCTATTGATGAAAATTGAACCTTAAGTTTGTTATTCAAATATAATATTCTCCCCAGGGAATACTGGTCCATCTTTACAGACTAATTTATTTCCATTTTTTGTTTTACAGCTGCAGGATAGGCAAGCGCCTACACCACAGGCCATTCTTTTTTCTAAAGATAGATAAATTCTTGGTTTTTTATATTTTTTTTGAGAAACATTTTTATAAACTAATGTTTTTATCATATCTTCCGGTCCACAGGCAAAAATGTAATCATATTTGTGAATGTCTATTTTACTGGAAATAAAATGACCAATATCAATAACCAATTTGTGAGTATATTTTTGGAAAAAATCAGTCAAAATAGCCTTATCTTTAAAACCTAGAAAAATATCCAAACTTTTTACAGATTGATTGTTATAAAGTTGTTTGGCTGCTAAAAATAAAGCAGCTATTCCCATTCCTCCACCAATTAAGGCAATACTTCCTTCTGGTTGAGGAAAACCATTCCCGTAAGGTCCCAGAATTTGGATGTTATTATTTCTTTTTAAATTACTTATTAATTTAGTGCCTTCACCTACTACTTTATATAAAAAACTGATTGAATTGTCGTCTATATCAAAAATAGTAAAAGGCCTAGGCAGAATAGGATGAAGTGTATTCCATCCTTTTAACATACAAAATTGACCCATTGTTCCTTGAAATTTACCCTTAGCTTTTAAAAGATAAATATCTTTTTCGATTTGTTTGTTATAAATTATTCTGCACAATTGAGGATAGCATCCCTTAACATCAAAGTTTTTTCTCTTGCACATTCTGCAAAGTGATTATCTTCTTTAATTCCTTTATGAGCACACATAATATTTCTAGAAGAGTTTACAATAAACCTTCTTTTATCTTTTAACAATGGGGCTAAATCATTAGAATTTCCACCCTGCATGCCATAACCCGGAATCAGGAAGAAGGCATTAGGACAGGTTTCCCATATTTTAGTCATATCCTCGGGAAAAGTAAGACCGGCTACACCACCAATAAGGCTTATACCATTGTGCCCAATAAATTCTTTGCCCCATTCATTTACTTTCTGGGCAACCTTCATATACATTTTTTCTCCGTCAACATTTATTTCCTGAAAATCTTTTGAGCTTTCATTTGAGGTATGTATAAGAATAAACATACCCTTTTTACCCGTTTTTAAATATTTAAAATATGGGCTAATACTATCAATGCCCAAATAAGGATTCATTGTTACAAAGTCTGCTTCAAAATCTCCGGAAAAATGTGCTTTAGCATAAAATTCAGCAGTAATAAGTATATCTCCTCTTTTAACATCACCAATACTTATTTTTTTATTCTCCCGAATATAACCAAGAGTACGACTATAGGCCTTTAATCCTTCAATTCCCCAGGATTCATAACAGGCAATTTGCAATTTATAACAGGCAGCTATGTCTTTTGTAGCATCGATTATTTGACGGTTATATAAAAATATTTTTTCTTCCAAAGTTATTGAAGCATCTTTTAAATAATCTGGCAATAAGGGATAACGAAAGTCCAAACCTACACAAACCGGACTTTTTAAAGCTTCTTCATATAATTTATCTATAATCATTTCGATTAAACCTTTCTTTTTTAGTATTTTAATAGCTTAAAAAATGGCCACAAAAAAACCTCCCCCGTAATGGGGAAGGTTAAACTGGATAAACTATAATATTTTTTATTAATTAGTGGAGTTAAAAATCTTTTTAGTGATAAACGCATACTAAGAACCTTTCTAGTCTCG
Source organism: uncultured Atribacterota bacterium (assembly GCA_964485485.1). Lineage (GTDB taxonomy): Bacteria > Atribacterota > Phoenicimicrobiia > Phoenicimicrobiales > Stramentimicrobiaceae > Oleincola. The sequence goes on from CAZAJW010000003.1 coordinate 20,946, forward strand.
CGGGACTAAATTAAAGATACTTTTCAGTTTTTGATATTATCATCAATGTTTTTAGTTGTCAACTGAAAATAATAATAAGTCTGTGTCAAATTTTTGTAGGTACTTTTTTCTGCTGCAAAAATGTTCCTGGTTTCAGGTAGACCTACCTTACAGGTTAGAAAGACTATGATAGGTTAAAATACTCATCAAATACCCTTCTTTTATTTGATTTACAGTAATACATACTAATCTGCTTTCTTTAATTTTTTCTATTTAATTACACACACTCTAATTGAGATAATTTCCTTAAAACACCTACCCAGGGTTTATCCTGATGCGGCCCATCCAAGGCCGGTATTCTGGCCTGGATTACAGCAGGAGAAGAAACTTCTTTGGTAAAAGAAGATGCTGATAAGGGTGGTTTAAATGGTGTTAGTTTAATAGGATGATTCCTATGTTTCTTCCACCAGGAATCCCAGTTACCATTTAAAATCGTTTCTTTCACCTTTAGTAAAGAGAATGCCCCCTTCTTGCTCCAGCTTCTGCCCTGTTTTTTGAAACGGTTGGCAATGGCTAGTTTTACATTGGATTCAATTGCTCCTGTTTTTGCGATGTCCTTGTTCTTTAGAGTTACCTGGTTGCTGATCCCCTGGCGGTTATGAGAGATGTAGGAATAGAATTTAGTCAATAGATCCCTTTGCTTTGGGTTCTCAGAATTTAATAGGAGATTATCTATTCTGGTTAAGGCCTCATCAATCTGGTTGGATAAAAGGTAGTTTCTGATTACTTTTTGTTCGGCTTTTCTTGCCGGGATAGTTTCCTTGAGGCGTTTATTCAGATGAAAACGGCAAAGTAGGTAAGTAGCCTCGGGAAAGTAGTCCCGGAGGCCGCTGGTGATCCATCGGTCGCCGTCTCCGCCAAAGTAGTGTCTTTTCAATTGGGAAATAGCCAGCTCTTCTTCTGCTCTTAGGCTAAAGTGATGCATGAAATTCCTGCCGGTTCCCAGGTAGACGAACTTCTCCTTTAGTCTCTGGGAAGATCCGCTGTTATAGCGGTTTTCCTTACCACGATAACCGATACCGATTTTGACTTCCAGCTTTTTATCTTGTTCGGGTTTTTGTAACTTGATATAGGTAGCATCGGCTTCGGTATAGGATATCTCAGCTGCTTCTTTTTCCGGCAGATCAAGGTTTTCCGTCTGCTGTAAGTGTTGTTTTTCATGTTTGATGATCAGCTTAGCCTCAGATAATACGTTTTTGCGTATGGACTCATGGCTGCGGGTGTGACCGAGCAAAAGCCTTGTTTGGTTTACTACCTCCCGATAGGAAGAAAGGCTGGCCAGCAAACACTCGGCCATAGCTCGAGAGAGGCTGATGCGCTGGTTTTTGATGGTAGAAAGAGCCTCATCCAACAGGTATCGGGACTTACCGGTTTTTTCCAGGTAACGGGTACGGTAGATACTTACATCACCGAAACGGGTTAAGAAAGTTTTGCTTCTCTTGCCGGTGTTTTTCAGCTTTCCGCGTCTTCTGTTCTTACGCAGGTAGCAATCAATATCAGAGAGCGCTTTGGTAAAGACCATCTGGGCAATTTTTTGTATTATGTCAAAGATCAGGTTCTCCAGAGTGTCAAAGGTGAGATCCTTTATTGGAATTTCAACCTTGACCTGGGGAAAAGTTATGGTTATCATATCAGTATCCATAGGTGTACTCTTACCTCCTTTTTTATTAAAGGATACTTTGGTTGAGTATTTTTAGGTAAGTCTACACCTTTTTTATGTTAGAGGGCAAGTTTTTAAGTTTCTTTAAGT
>CAZAJW010000004.1:0-1831 GCA_964485485.1 uncultured Atribacterota bacterium
GATTGTTGAAAATCTTGACTCGGAAGATCGATTAGTTATTACCCATGGCAATGGGCCCCAAGTAGGCAACCTTATGGTTCAGCAGAAAGCTGCACAGGACATTGTACCTGCTCATCCTATGGATGTGGTAGGTGCAATGACCCAGGGACAAATCGGTTATATGTTACAACAGACTTTATTGAACCATTTAAAAGAGATGAATATTAATAAATCAGTTTGTGCGATAATCAATCAAGTGCTAGTGAATAAAAATGATAGCGAATTTATAGGAGAAAATGCTTCAAAGCCTGTTGGAAATTATCTAACGGAAGAAGAAGCGAAAGCAATGAAAGTGAATAATCCCGATTATATTATTAAAAAAGTCAAACCCAATGGGGAGCGTTGCTGGAGGAGAACAGTCCCTTCACCTGATCCTATTTCAAATTTAGAGGGAGAGGTTATCAATAAATTAGTTGACGCCGGAGTAATTGTTATTGCTTCTGGCGGTGGAGGTATTCCGGTTTTAGAAGAACAAAACGGAAAATATATCGGAGTTGAGGCCGTTATAGACAAAGATCTTGCCGGAGAAAGGTTGGCCGAAATCATTGGAGCCGATATCCTCTTTATTCTTACCGATGTAGAAAAGGTCAGGATTAATTTTGGGAAACCAAATGAAAGAGAGTTAGGTAAAATAAGCTATCAGGAAATGAATAGGTATTTTAAAGAAGGGCATTTTCTTGCCGGTAGTATGGGACCAAAGGTAAAAGCCTGTTTAAGATTTTTAGACAGTGGAGGAGAAAAAGCCATTATTGCATCCCTCAATAAAGTTGCAGAAGCTTTTAAGGAAGAAAGTGGTACGATAATCGTGAAATAAGAAATCTTAAAATAAAGAATAGGGCCCCTTATATTTTCTTTAATTGCCGAATTTAATAAAAAAATATTCTACTACATACAACAATTTTTAACAGCTAAATAAAAACTTTTAAATACATCTCTTCGGCCTATTACACCGACCAATTTATCATGGCTGGTTATAGGTAAAGTATGAATATTTCTGTATTTCATTAACGCAATGATTTCATCCAAGTTGGTTTCAGGACTGACAGTAATGGCTTCGGTTGACATGGCAAAACTTACTTTTGGAGAACAGCTTTGACAGTTATTTTCTGGTATTTCACCTGTTTTTATCATATCCATAACCAGAAAAAGGTCATTAGCAGTGATGATACCAATGATTTTATCATCTTCTAGAACAGGGAAACCACTTATTCTCTTATTGATCATTAAACCAGCTACATCTGCCAATGTTTCATCTTTTGCTACTGTAATAACATCCTTGGTCATGATGTTTTTTGCTTTGATTTGTTTTAAATTTTCTGTCAACTTTTGTAAGTTCAATCTTTTATCATTTTCCATTTCATACACCTCATACCTTATTAAAAAATCTTGTTATTTATTTTCCAGTAATATTTCTACTTGTTTTATAAAATCAGTCATTTGGTAGGGTTTAGACACAAATAATTCCGCCCCTAATTGGTTGATTGTTTCTTCCATATTAGCTTTACTTGTTTGCACAATAACCGGTATTTTTTTGTAATCCCGATGTTCTTTTAATTCCTGTAAAAGTTGTATGCCATTCATTGCACCCTGTAGAGTAATGGAAGAAATAATTAAATCTACCCATTTTCTTTTTAAAACCATTAAGGCCTCATTACCATGATAGACGGCATCAACATTATATTGTTCGTTTTCCAGGTTTCTTTTTAATCTTTCAGAATGTGTAATATCTCCGTCAACGATAAGTATTTGTTTTTTAACCATTTATCTCTCCGTTTCTTTTGAGACAAATAAC
>CAZAJW010000005.1:0-7723 GCA_964485485.1 uncultured Atribacterota bacterium
GTCCTTAATGGAAGTAAGATTTATTTTCTGCTGGTAGTAGATAATCTTTTTTAAATAAATGATAAAATGAATAATGTTTTCAGCTTTCAGATTTATTCCTAAAGCCATAGAACCTATTATTAGGTAATTTCTTAATTTGTTTTCAAGATTGGAAGAATATCTATCTCCTTCCACAGCTTTTCCACAATTCATTTTTATATCCATTTATAAATTATTCTACAAATCATTATTAAACTATTCAAAAATATTTTTTATAAATCTTACTACCCCGCTAAGTCCTATATAGTAAGGGTTTTATGGGCTTAACTTTCATTGCTTATATTTGATATCCTTCTGGTAACAAATTTTATTATGATAAACATATCATCAATGTCTTTATCCACAACTTATTCACAATCAAAATCAAAATCATTATTTTAAATCATTACACCTGTTTGTAGGTCTATTCCTCTCAAGAATCTGGGCTTAAGCTATATCTTCCTTGTGTCAAGTATCTGGTTTAAAGATAGTGTGAATATTATTGATAAAGCAACAATAAGTCTCGATTGTCAAAGACCTTCTGATTATCAAATGATTAAAAAATATCGGCTTTACCTTTGATCATCTCAATCCTATCATTGCTCTCGGCTTTGGGATTAAATATATATGCTACTGAATGAAAATTTTTTCTAATAAAGCATATGTTCCACGTGGAACATATTTCAAGTGCATACCCAATTCACTGACTGCCCTGGCATTCAAAATCCAATCATTTTACAATTCTGAATTATCTTTATTCATAAATAATCCCATCTATCATGGTTCTGTTTTTCTAATACCTATATTATAATCATTGCTTCATTGCCCATTTTACTGTAATACATATATTGTTGTTTGGCCAAAACATAACAGTACATATCGCACCCGCATTGCGGGTGGCTTTCAGAACCTCTCAAAGAGGTGTGCCTTTTTCCTGGTTACCTTTTGTTCTGTTTTTTCTCTTCTATTGACTGGATATTTCTAAGCAATACAACTGCCTGCTTTGGACTTCAGGTGAACAATGATCCTATGGCTTATCTTAGTCTTTTTTATGGTAAAACCATTTGATTTAACCATTACTACCTTCTAAGAAGGTGGTTTTTAATGGTTAAATAAATACCTTAATATGGTACGAATAGAAAGTATCAACGGAACTTGTAGTCGATACATTCCAAAGTATCCATATCAAACAAGTGCATATGGTCAATGTCAAAACTTACAAAAATATCAGAACCTTGTTCATAATGAGTGTTACTACTAATTTCAGTAATAATCCTTTCTTTCCCTAATTTTACAGTTACCTGGTTTACTTCTCCGAGATATTCAAATATCTCTACATAACATTTCATTGACTCTTTAAAATCTTTTGGATTTTTACTTACATGAACTCTTTCCGGTCTAATACCGAGGACATATTTCTTATCTGGTTTAATTTTCCCTTTAAATTGATCAGGAAGATGAATTTTTTGTTCCCCGATATAGACTAGCAAATCACCATTTTCTTCTGCCAGGAAACTCTCCATAAAATTCATAGGAGGTTCTCCAATAAAGCTCGCTACAAATTGATTGGCAGGCTTGGAGTAAATATCTTGAGGTGAGCCTGCTTGTTGCAAAACACCAAAATTCATAATAATAATACGGTCTGCCAGGGCAAATGCTTCTAACTGATCATGGGTTACATAAATAAAAGTCTTTTTCATTTTATGATGCATCATTTTCAAGGTAGTGCGCATTCTTACTCTCATTTCTTCATCCATATGTGAAAGTGGCTCATCTAACAAATAAACGTCTGCATCCCTAATCAAGCAACGCACTAAAGAAGTCAATTGAGCTTGTCCGCCACTGAGAGCCTTGGGATAAGCATCTAGCATATTTTTGTCAATTTCAAATAATTCAATTAACTCATGGAGTCGTTGATTGTTCTTTATTTCTCTCTCTGGTATTCCTTTTACCCGCAGTGGAAATATCATATTCTCGTAGACAGATAAATGAGGATACAGAGCATAATTTTCAAAGGCTAATCCAATATTTCTTCTGCTTGGGTGTAAATTTGTTACCTCCCTATCTACGAAATGTATAGAACCTGAATTTACTTCCTCTAACCCGGCAATCATTCTTAGAGTACTTGACTTTCCACAACCTGATGGTCCTAGCATAGCTACGAATTCTTTGTCCCGACAGTGAAAAGAGAGGTCTTTTACTGCATGCACTTTTTCTTTTTTACCATAATAATATTTGTTAATCTTTTCTAGCTTGACCTTAATTTTTGCTTTATTATCATTTGATTTCTGCATTTAAAAATTCCCCCCTTGGTAAATAGCTTTTCCGTCTTGAGGAAGAAACAGATACATCTTCTCGGAATTAACTGCAATCCAAACCTCTTTATCTAAAAAATCCTCATAATTTTTTTTGGTCTTAATTTTAAAAGTACTTTTATCGGGAAGTAAAATTGTTACTTCATAATTTGAGCTTATTGGTTCAACAACAGCTAGCTTACCTTTAATACTGTTAGGTGTTTCTTCATTTAGAATTGACACATCTGTGGGTCTCACTCCCAGCAATACTTCTATTTCACTCTTACCATTTAACAATTCTTTTTTTGAATCAAAGGTAAGATCGGTTTTTAATTTTGGTAATTCTACCAGGTAATGGTCTCCTTTTTTCTTAACAATTCCTTCTAGAAAATTCATGGGCGGGTCTCCAACCATTTTGGCAACAAATATTTCACTCATCCTACTCCAAATATCACTAGGTGTCCCTAATTGGATCAACTTTCCCTTTCTGATTACCAAAATTCTATCCCCTATAGACAATGCTTCTTTATAATCATGAGTTACATAGACAACCGTACATTTTAGTTCCTGAAAAATCCTCTTCATTTCTCCCCTCATCCTGTGTCGCAAAACTGCATCCAGATGAGCAATTGGTTCATCAAGCAAAAATACTTTGGGTTTCCTGACTAAAGTTCTGCCCAGGGCGGTTCTTTGTTTTTGTCCACCACTTAATTGATCAGCCTTTCTGTCTAATAGCTCAGGTATTTGAAGTAACTCAGCTACTTCCTTAACCCTTTTATTAATTTCATCATTGCTGAATTTCTCTTTTCTATCAGGGGCATGAAGAGGATAAGCCATATTTTCCCCTACTGTTAAATGAGGGTATAAGGCATAGTTTTCAAAGAACATTGCTACTTCTCTTTTGTTAGGAGGTAATAAACTAATATTATTACCATCTAAAAATATTTCACCCTGCGTTAAATCCTCTAGTCCTGATAAACATCGAAGTGTCGTTGTCTTACCAGCTCCGGTTGGTCCTAATAAAACTACTGTTTCTCCTTCTTTACAATGAAATGATAAATCTTTTACAGCAGTTAATTTTCCATATTTTTTTGTAATATTTTTTACTTCTAATCTGTACATAATCTTACTCCTCTTTGACTAACCTTTTACCGCTCCAAATGTTAATCCTCTTACCATATGCTTCTGGACAAACATAGCCAGAACTAATTGTGGTATACTTGATAAAATAATTGCTGCTGCCATTTGTCCCCAGAGTGCTGCTTCATATGATATAAAACCCAAAGCCCCGGTTGTTATTGGCATGGTATTTCTTCCACCAATAACTAGGGCAAAGAGAAAATTATTCCACTGAAAAATAAAAGTCAGGACGGCAGTTGCAGCTAAACCACTTTTTACTAAAGGAAAAGTAATTTTCTGAAAAGTTTGCAAAGCCGTATATCCATCTATTCGCGAGGCTTCTTCAATTGAGACTGGAACATCCCGAAAGAAACTTCTACTCATCCAAACAGTAAATGGTATTCCAATAAGCTGGTAAACTAGAATTAAGGTAATATGTTGATCAATCAACCCAATTTTATTAAAAATTACATATAGTGGAAGAATAATAGCCAACTCGGGTCCAAACCAAAAACTCAACAAAGTGAAAGCCACATTCTCTCTGGAAGCTTCACTTTTAAATTCTGCTCTTGTTAACGCATAACCGGCACCACACCCAATAATGAGTGATAATATAGTACCAAAGCCAGCAATAATTAAACTATTTAAATAATATCTGGGAAAATTCAAAGTCGAAGCTGCCGCTCCGGTCTGGCTGGTAGCAAATAAATTTTTGTAATTATCTATAGTAGCATCAAAAATAAATTTAGGGGGATAGCCGGTAATATCGGCTGATGACTTTATTGATGTAAGAAATATCCAGATAAAGGGGAATAAAACGTAAACCGCAACTAATATTAACAATATATAATAAATTGTTTTTCTGCCAATACTTAATTTGTTTATTGCATCCATATATTATCCACACTCCTATTACTATTAATCAAACTTAGCTGGTTTGGTTTCACAGTTGTTATCATGACATATATTTTGTTTTCTATTTATCGTATTTATTCTTAATTTTTTAAATAGTCTCATCCTTGATACTCGGTTGCCTTTGTCCAACGTTTAATTAGATACATACTAATCAGGAAAATGACTAAAAATAATATTAAAACAACAGAAGTAGACTTTGCAGCCTGACCATATTTAAAGGTATTTAAATAAGCAAACAGATGCAAGTTGGTTGTTACATTACCTGGACCTCCCCCTGTTGTAGCATAAAAGATATCAAAAGTTTTTAGTGAAAGAATAAATCTAAATATAAAAGCTAACAAAATCAATGGCATAATCAAAGGAATTGTTATTCTTCTAAAGACAAATAATTTGCTAGCTCCATCAACAGCAGCCGCCTCATAAGGCTCTTTTGGTAAAGACTGAAATCCTGCCAGGATAATAATTGCAACAAATGGAATATAAATATAACAGTCTATAAAAACCAAGGTATATAAAGCCGTAGATGGATTGGATAACCAACTTATTCCCTCAATACCAAAAAATGAGAGCAGGTAATTGATAACACCATGCTGGGGTAACATCAGCTTCCACATCAACGCAGAAAGCACAGGTGCAACCATTAATGGTATTAAAATAATTGATCTAAAAAAAGATTGGCCTTTTAAATTAACACTAAGCAGCCAGCCAATGAGAAAACCAACTAATAGTTCAATAATTAAACATAATCCTGAAAATACAATAGTAACTTTAACAGCACTCCAAAAATCAGCATTAGCAAACATAGCTAAATAATTTTGAATACCAATAAATTGTATATTGCGAAATGCCAATTTCCAATTAGTAAAAGATAATCCTATTCCAATAAAGTAGGGAATAATCCCAGCAAATAGCGGGATTAAAATTGCCGGCCACAAAAAATACTTTATTTTGTTATTTTCTATTTTTTTAGCACTGATTTGATTTGACTTAGTGGACAATGAAAATCTACCTCCTTTTTGCATTATACGTTAACATTACATTTTTCCGCTGATAATACAATAATACTAAATATTATGGGTTATATGGGTAATAGCTATAGATTGTATCTATGACACCTCCTGATTTTGAATTATATTGCTTTTTCTTTTTCTTTTTCAATGATTATCTTCGCTGTTTTTTCATCGGTTATGAGAATATCGATTAATTTTCCATGTAGGGCACCCATGATGGGACTAACTTTATCCATTCCACCAGCAATAGCAAGCGTCTTGCCCGGCAATTTAATCGGGGCACCGATAATTTTCTTTCTTAATTCAGGCATTACTTCTGAACCTTCTATGTTGAACCAATACCCTAAAATTTCTCCAACTGCCTTTTTGTTTAATAAAGTATCAAATTCTTCCTCACTAACCAAGTTAAATTTCCTGATAAGGCCTGTATTGATATTGCCAATACCGATTATAGATAATTGAACTTTATCCATCATTTGAAATACATCTTTAATTAATTTTTGTTGTCTAAATGCACTCGCAAATTCATCTGAATCAAGCTTTGCAGGGGCCCATAAACCATAGAAAGTGCCATCTAATTTCTCGGCAATTTTGTACCCGATAGAATAAGGATTAACTGAGGCATTAAGCAACAAGTTTCCAAAAAGAGAAATAATTTTTATATTCTTATTCGAAAATCCTTGCTGAACAGTTAGTTTCTCAGCAAAATATCTTAAAGTATCGCCCATGCCTATTCCAATATATTCAAATCGACTTAATCTATCCTCTAAATATATTTGAGCAGCTTCTGCTAATTCTTGTTTTAATTCCTTATCATTAATAGATAATAATGAGTCTGATGGGATAATAATAACATCATCTAGTTTGAAGCATGTTTTGAATTCTTCTTCCAGGGAAAGTAAATTATATTTATCCTGAGCAATCTTAAATCTAACAATTCCCTTTTCTTTGGCTTCTGTAAGCAATCTTTGAACCTTGATACGGGAAATATTAAGTTGAGAGGCAATCTGCTGTTGTGTGTGATGTTTGAAGTAATAAAGCCAGCATATTTTTGCTAGAATATCCTGCTCATTGTACAATTGTTCATCCCCCTTAACAATTGATATAACATAAAAATATTTATATGTCAATATAAAATTCTTAGATATTTTATAAAAATTATATAGAGGATAAAATTACGAGGGTTTAGATTTCCCTATTGCTGCCATATAAATGACAAATTCGTTTTTTCCATCAATACCTACCAGATGATTTACCTCATCATCTAAAAATACACTGATCGCACAAACACCACAATCAATAACATCAGCAGCTAAATATAAATTTTGACCAACATGGCCAGCATCAAGAAAGATATAACGATAAGCTCTCTCCCCGTGTCGCCATTTCATTCGATATATATTAGCACTCCATATAAATATTAGAGCACTTTTACCGATGAATTGTTGGTCATTACAACCTTCAACTATTTTCTTCATAATTTGAGAGTTGGTCTTAATTTTAAGCAATTTATGTTCCAGGCTTAGGTATCGATATAACCCTATAGGCAAACCTTTTACTCGATTAATTACCAAATAGGTTTCCAGGGGATGACGGGAGCCCGCCGAAGGGACAATTCTCTTGGTAGTAGTATTGGAAATAATCTTTTTTACACCCTGAGTACACCATAGTAGGTATGACAATTCCTCTAATGTAAGTGATTCTTCCAGATAGCTTCTAACGCTTTTTCTTTGGTTAATCACTTGCGTAACATCTTTCTCAGGTATCCTGATATTTCCTATTTCTATCAGGTCAATTTTTTCCAGTTGAGCAGAATATGGAGATTGTAAAGGAGGGGGCGAAAAACCTTTTTTTTGGTCAGATTCATTGATTTCAATTTTTTTGGTCTCATTTATAAATTCCTTACCAATATCACCCATAAATAGACACCTCAATTCCTGAAATATTCAAAATCGGTAATTATGATAATGATAATTACCGATTTTGTCATCTATCATTTATATATATGTATGTTTATTTGTTGCTTGCTATTTCGTTTTTAATACTTTTGTTCACTTTAATTATCTCTTTTGCTACTTCACTTTTTGGATCGTGCTCCACTACCGATTGAGCTTTTATCTGAGCTACTGTCACAATTTCATCATAAGGAATAAACCCCAGCATCTTTATTCCCGCTTTACTGGCTTCTTCTTTAATTTTCCCGGTCATATCTTTATTGATGTCAAATTTATTGACCACCACACCGGCTTTCATGCCAAAATAGTTAACCAAATCAATGACCCGTTTCATATCATGTAATCCGGAGACCGTCGGTTCTGTAACAATCACCGCATAATCTGCTGCCGTAAGAGAGGCAATAACAGGACA
>CAZAJW010000006.1:0-5842 GCA_964485485.1 uncultured Atribacterota bacterium
AGAGGTAGGGCATACCAAGAAGCAGGGGCTGATTTGATATTTATTGAATCACCCGAGAATATTGAGGAAATGAAAATAATTAACAACTCATTTTCTAATATTCCAACCTTAGCTAATATGGTTGAAGGAGGAAGAAGTCCAATTTTAACGGTTGATGAACTTGAAGAATTGGGTTTTTCAATCGTGATATTCAGTACAGGTCCCTTGTATTCAGCTGCAAAAGGATTAAAAGATTATTTGACTACCTTGAAAACGGAAAAGGCCACCTCATCCAGAATTAATGATATGATATCTTTTGGAGAATTTAATGAGCTCATTGGACTGCAGGATTACCTTGACCTGGAAAAGAAATATCAAGTCAAATAAAAAAGAAAGAATAATAATTTTTTAGGATTCAGGATTTTCGAAATATTCTTATATTGAAAAAATTAAAAAAGTTGGAGAGGATTGCCTTTTTGAGAACATAGAATCTGAATAGGATGCTATAATAAAAAATATATAAAATAATTTTTATAAGAAAGGAAAGTTGAAGTGACAAAATGGGTAAAACATTAGTAGAAAAGATATTAACAGCCCATACAGATTCCAAGGATTTCAAAGTAGGGGATATCATTATTGTTAAGCTAGATTTTGCATTTTCCAATGATATTACTGCTCCTTTGGCAATTAAAGTTTTTGAGGAGAGCGGAGCTACCAAAGTATTCGATACTAAAAGAATTGGTGTTATTCCTGATCATTTTGCTCCAAATAAGGATATAAAATCAGCCGAACAGTGTAAAGTAATGAGAGAATTTGCTCATAAACATCAAATAGAGAATTACTTTGAGATAGGCAAAATGGGAATAGAGCATGCTTTGTTGCCGGAAAAAGGCCTGGTATTACCGGGAGATTTGGTAGCAGGTGCAGATTCTCATACCGATACGTCCGGCGCTTTAGGAGCATTTGCAATTGGTGTGGGTAGTACGGATATGGCTTTTGCATTGGCTACAGGAGAGGTTTGGCTGAAAGTACCACCTGTAATTAGATTTAATTATTCAGGAAAACTGAATAAGTGGGTTAGTGGAAAAGATTTGATTCTCTATACGATTTCAAAAATCGGTGTTGATGGTGCAAATTATAAAGTTATGGAATTTGGGGGGGAAATCATCAGGGATTTGTCAATGGATAATCGTTTTACAATGTGTAATATGGCTATCGAGGCTGGCGCAAAGACAGGAATAATTGAACCAGATGAAAAAACAATTCAATATGTAGAGGATAGGGCTAAAAGGCCTTATCAGGTTTTTAAAAATGACCCCGATGCCGAATATGAAAAGATAATCGAGTATGATGTTAGCAATATTGAACCACAGGTATCTTTCCCTCACTCACCTGGCAATGCAAGACCAATCAGTCAAGTTGGCCATATCAAAATTGATCAGTCAATTATTGGTTCATGTACAAATGGAAGAATGGAAGATTTACGGATTGCCTCACGTATTTTAGAAGGTCATAGTGTTCATCCAGAAGTTAGATTGATTATATTTCCTGCCACTCAAGATATTTACAGGCAAGCGCTTCAAGAAGGATTGATTGAAGTTTTTCTTTCTGCAGGAGCAGCTGTAAGTACACCAACCTGTGGTCCTTGTATAGGAGGACATATGGGACTACTGGCTGCAGGTGAACGGGCAATTTCGACCACAAACAGAAATTTTGTTGGGAGAATGGGACATCCAGAGAGTGAAGTATATCTTTCTAATCCAGCTGTTGCTGCTGCATCAGCAATTTTAGGGAGAATTGCTAGTCCTGAGGAGGTGAAATAGTAGATGATAATCAAAGGTAATATTTGGAAATTTGGAGATAATATTGATACTGACGTCATTATTCCAGCACGTTATCTGAATACATCTGACCCTGAAGAATTAGCCATGCATTGCATGGAAAACTATGATGCTAATTTTATTAAAGAAATGAATCCTAGTGATATCGTAGTTGCTGGAGCGAATTTTGGTTGTGGCAGTTCTCGAGAACATGCACCTATTGCATTAAAGGCTGCAGGCGTTTCTTGCGTTATTGCCAAATCTTTTGCCAGGATTTTTTATAGGAATGCGGTTAATATAGGCTTGCCTATTTTTGAATGCAGCGAATTAGTAGACGAGTGTTCTAAGGGGGATATCTTGGAAATAGATACCAATAAAGGGATGATTGAAAACTTAACAAATAATAAAATATATCAGACTACAGCGTTGCCTGAGTTTATTCAAAAAATAATATCATTAGGAGGCTTAAAGGCTTATCTTAAGAATGAATTGAAAAGGAGAGAACAAAATGTATAACATAGCTTTAATTCCTGGAGACGGAATAGGTCCTGAAATAATCAAAGAAGGGAAGAAAGTACTCGAAGCAGCATCAAAACTAAATGGTATTGAAATTAATTGGACTGAATATCCCTTTGGTGCAGAACACTATCTAAAGACTGGTGAATTGCTACCCGATAGTGCTTTAAAAGAAATGGAAGACGTTGATGCAATCTATTTAGGAGCAGTTGGAGATCCAAGAGTGAAACCAGGCATCTTAGAAAAAGAAATATTATTAAAATTGAGATTTTATCTGGATCAATACATTAACCTGAGGCCAATAAAATTATTTAAAGGTGTATCAACTCCCTTAAAAGATAAAACTCCAGAAGATATTAATTTCTATGTAGTGCGAGAAAATACTGAAGATTTCTACGTGGGAGTTGGAGGAAGATACAATGGTCTGAACAACCAGGATCATTTAGAAGTCTTAAGAAAATTATATAACCTTAGCATAGATGTTAGTTTTGAATTAGAGAAAGAAGAGGAAATAGCTTATCAAATTGGATTGATAAGTAAATCTGGTACTGAAAGAGTCATTAAATATGCCTTTGATCTAGCTAAGAAAAAAGGATTAAATCGAGTAAGCTCGGTTGATAAAGCAAATGTTTTGAGTAATATTTATGGACTCTGGAGAGATAGATTTGAGGAAGTTGCCAAACAATATCCAGATATAGAAACTGAGTTTACCTTTGTAGATGCAATTACAATGTGGTTTGTTAGAAAACCGGAATGGTTTAAAGTTGTTGTTGCTCCAAATATGTTTGGTGATATCATTACGGATTTAGGTGCGATGATCCAAGGAGGATTGGGAGTGGCAGCAGGTGGGAATATTAATCCAGAAGGAGTTTCCATGTTTGAACCAATACACGGATCTGCTCCAAAGTATAAGAATAAATCTATAGCTAACCCAATTGCCACTATTCTCGCAGGAGCTATGATGATGGATTCTCTTGGAGAATCAAAATTAGCAAGGGATATCGAGAATGCATCAGAACAGGTTTTAAGTGAAGGTAGGGTGAAATCCAGAGATTTTGGGGGAAGTTCATCAACAATAGAGGTCGGAGACGAAGTAGTAAGAAAATTAAGTTAACAATACATCGGGTGAAGGTGGTGGTAATAGAAAAATGATGACCTGATCGTATAAAACTTGCAAATAATATTGCTAATAATTACAAAAAAGATAGAGGTGAAAATGAATAAATTTTTTGATAAATTTTTTCAAGGAATAACAAAAATAAATACATTTAATGAAGTATTGGCTGAAATTGGGGCTGTTGTATTAGCAATTATTGTTATTTGGGGAGTTATGCTTACTTATGTTTTTGGAAAAAGTGACATTTTCTCTGTAGAAATTAGTGAATATTTGTTAATCCTTCTCTGCTTTTTTTCAATAGCGTATGTTCAAAAAGAGAATCGACATGTAACGGTAGATATTATGACTGAGAAATTATCTGATAATAAAAGACAGATATTGGGGATTATTACGTCACTACTTTGCTTAATTTTTTGCCTCGTGGTTGGCTGGGAAGCAGCAAACGTCAGTATGATGAATTACCAGAGAAATTTTTATTCAACTTCCTTGATACGTTTTCCCATGTGGGCACCTTATTTAATCATTTCTTATGGTTTTGTTATGCTGACATTACAATTCTTAGTAAATATTTATAATTTATTTGTTAAATTAACAGTCCCAGGCAATTCAAAGTAAAAATATGTCAAAAAGGAGCATTATAATTTTATGGATCCAATTATTATTGCAATTATAGTCGTTGCTTTATTTATAACTTTTCTTCTTATGGGTATACCTGTTTTTGCTTCTTTAGGATTATCAGGAATGGTAGGAATTATTCTTTTAAGGGGGCCAAGCGGTTTACAGGCAATTCCTACAATCATGTATGATAAGATAAGGAGTTTCATTTTAGTAGCCGTTCCTTTATTTATCATGATGGGGCAGGTTATATTCCATAGTGGAATTGGTGGAGAGTTATATACTCTTGGGAATCGTTGGTTAAACAGATTGCCTGGTGGCTTAGCGATGGCAAGTGTTTTTGCCTGTACCGTGTTTGCTGCTATGAGTGGTGTCAGTATTGCTGGAGCTGCCACGGTTGGATCGTTTGCTATTCCCGAAATGTTGAAAAGAGGATATGATAAGTCTTTAGCCACTGGTTCGGTAGCTGCGGCAGGAGCATTAGCCTTGCTTATTCCACCCAGTGTAGGTTTTATTGTATACGGAGAGGTCGCAGATGAATCGGTAGGTATGCTGTTTATTGGTGGTATTATTCCAGGGTTGGTATTGTCCTTCATGATGATCGCTTATATTGGGATTCATGCTTGGTTAAAACCGGAAATAGCACCAAAATCCAAGGAAGAGATTACCTGGGATTTAAAGATGAAGTCATTGTTAAAGGTATGGCCAAGTATAGTATTGATTCTCGCAGTGTTGGGGAGTATATATATCGGCCTTGCTACTCCTACTCAATCTGCTGCAATAGGATTTTTGGTAAGTTTAATTTTAGCTAAATTTGTCTATAAAAAATTGAATTGGAATATTTTTAGAAAAATTGTTCGTGATTCAATGCTTACTTCAGGGATGATTTTGCTGATTTTTGTATGTGCTATGTTTTTCGGGTATGTCTTAACTTTCTTACGTGTTCCCCAATACATAATGGAATTTATTGCCAATTCGGGATGGCCAAATTGGTTGGCTTTAACTTCTATTATGGTATTACTTTTTGTCCTGGGAATGTTTGTTGACGTTGTATCAGTTATTACAATCGGTGCACCGCTTTTAATACCTACTGTCGAAATGTTGGGATACAGTACTCTATGGTTTGGAATCATAATGGGGATTACTTTAGAAATGGCAGTCATAACGCCACCAGTAGGCCTTAATCTGTATACAATTAAGGGAGTATCTCCGCCAGATGTAACATTGACCCATATTGTCAAAGGTGTGATACCATTTGTAATATTAGAGATTATTGCTTTAATTATCTTTATTAGTTTCCCTAATTTGTGCTTGTGGTTACCCTCAACGATGCAATAATGATCATAAAGCAATTGTTATTTATATAAAAGAAAGGGGTGATGAAATAAGAATAGAAATTCTAGATAAGGCATTACCTGGGTATTAAAGTGATGATTAAAATAATATTGTATGATTTAAAACTCATTGAATATGAATAAAAAAAGGAGGAGAAGATGAGGAAAAATTTAATATTATTACTTAGTTTGATAATGTTTTTAACTGTAGGTGCTGCGGGTAGTTGGGCTGCCGAGCAATTTGTTTTTTCAACCATGTTCCCAAATTCATACACCTATCTTTTAAAGCCTGCAGAGGATTTTTGTGAAAAGGTTGAGAAGCTATCAAATGGTGAATTAAAGTTTGATTTTTATCATTCTGCACAGTTATATGGAGGAAAAGAGGAGTTTGCAGCAGTAAGTAGAGGAGAAGTTGATTTTAGTATTCCCCATGATACCTATCATACCGGAGAAGTACCGGA
>CAZAJW010000007.1:0-3873 GCA_964485485.1 uncultured Atribacterota bacterium
AAGTTTTAGCATTTTATATTTATTTTTAATGTAAATTTAAAGATATATAAGAATTTATGTTTTATTCACTTTTCAAAATTGATAAAGGCCAACTGTCCGGAAGGGCAGGACGCAAAGTCATGGACCTAAGACAAATAGTTTGTTATGGTTGCCATACTCCCGGCTTTTTTATTTAGTAGAAGTTTGAAAAAGTTTTTGAGGAATTAATTTCAAATAAATCTATAAAAAGTAGGCAGAAATAAACTATGCCTGGGAAAATATCTATCAAGAAAACACACATTATTTTAAATATTTAGTTTTAAAACTTAGTATGGGAGGTTAATAGAGTGGGAATAAATAAAAAAAGAGCTCCTTTGGTAATAATAGCATGTTTATTTATACTTATTTTATTTCAATTAATATCAGTAGCTTCCGAAATTTATGTACCAGATGATTATTCGACTATACAAGCAGCAATAGATGCGGCAAGTTCTGGGGACACTATAATTGTTGGAGATGGGATTTATAATGAAAAAAATATAGTAGTAAATAAACCCTTGTCTATTCATTCTGAAAACGGGCCTGATTTAACAACTATTCAAGAAAAATGGGATTCTTCTAACCTTGTTTGGGCTTTTGAAATAAAAGCCGAGCAGGTAAGCATAGAGGGATTTAAAATACTAAATATAGGTATTTACATTGATAATGTAGACAATTGTCATATTCAAAATAATAAATTTGCTGGTAGTCATAGCGGAGTAGTTCTTGACCATGCTAATCATTGCAACATTATTGATAATTTTTTTGAGAGTTGTGGAGGAATACATTTTGGTCACCATACAGATCACAACACAGTAGAAAATAATATTTTAGAGAATTGTGAAGGCATAGTGTTAACCATTTCTAGCAACAATTTTTTAAATAGTAACACTATAACAGATGGCGTTTATGGGCTTGCTTTAATGGGGGGAGTAATAGCTGATAATATTTTAAGTGATAATTTAATGTCGAACAATAAATATAATTTTGCTTTACAAGAAAAATCAAAAAATCAAATTGATACTAGTAACAAGATAAACGGTAAACCAATTTATTACATAACAGATAAGGAAAATTTGGTTATTGATCCTAGTTGGGGTGACATAGGATATCTAGGTATAGTAAATTGTAGTAATATATTAATAAAAGATATATTATTAACTGAAAATTACGAAGGTTTAGCGATTTATAATTCTACAAATATCGAAATAAAAAATGTTAGTCTTACAAACAATAGATATGGAATTTATTCAACATTTTCAGACAATTGTATATTTAGCCAGAATACACTATCAAATAATTACTATGGTTTGAGTCTGCGGTATTGTGTAGATAATATTCTTTTTATGAACAATTTTCTTAACAACACCTATTCTACTTACTATAATGTAAGTATTCATAATTATAATAATTGGTATTCACAAGAAGAAATAACGTATACTTATAATAATGCTACTTATACAAACTATTTAGGTAATTATTGGGATGATTATTCTGGCATAGACACAAACAATGACGGTATTGGTGACGCCCCGCATGATATAGATACAGAGCAGGATAATTATCCGTTAATGCAGCCTTTTGAGAATTATACATCCTCTACAGGGAACCAACCGCCCACAATTGAAATAATTGCCCCTTCTGATGGAGAAACAGTTACAGAGCCTGTTTCAATCTCGTTAAATGCAACCGATGATTATGGTTTAGAAAAGATTGAATATTATTTAGATGGTGAGCTATTTGATGGTGACGATCCTTTCGGGTCTGGTACGGTTATTCAATGCTCTTGTTCTATGGAAATTCATGGCATTTCTAATGGCAACCATACTTTTAAAGCAAAGGCGTATGATACTGCTGGGCAAACTAGTGTAGATACTGTTTCGTTTATTGTTGAAGATATAACAGAGAATCAACCACCCACAGTTGAAATAACCGATGGCCCCACTGGAACAATAGATTACAATGATGTTACTTTCACCTGGAGCGGAAATGACCCCGATGGAGAAGTAGAAGGTTATTACTATGGGCTGGATAACGCCTCTCCCGATACCTGGACAACTGAAACTACCCATACTTTCAATGATGTGAGTGAAGGTGACCACACTTTTTATGTCCAGGCAATAGACAATCAAGGAGCAACTTCGTCTGTGGCAAGCAGGAGTTTTAATTATACACCCTCTGCGGGTACTGCAGATATCTTTCTTCGAGATGTTGAATTTTTTACTTTACAAGGCTCCGATCCCAACAATATTTCGGTGGAAATGGATTTAAAGAATAATGGAGAAGTAGCAATAAATTCTTTTAATGTAGAACTTTATGCAAATGAAGTGGTTAAAGACAACAAAAAATATACTAATGGTTTAGAACCCGGAGAAAATACTACTAAATATATTTTTGTCCCTTTAAGTGAAGATATGTGTGGGGATAATATGAATATTGAAGTGAAAATAACGGAGGTAGAGCCTGTTGAATCCATTGCTAATCGAGATAATAACAGCAAAAACAAAAAATTTTCTATCCATTATGTGCCATTTAATATTAACCAAGATGCATACTCTTTTAGCAATAATGATTTTTGTGATAGTCTGTCAACCGGAACAGTGGAATTTGATATTAAAGGTACTGCTGAAAATCTGAAAGATTTAGGACCATTTTTTAGCAAAAGAGGAATTATTCTCTATGACCTTGCAAAACTAAACACAAAAATAGGGGCTTGTCTAGGGATGTCTTCAACTGTTGTGGCTTATAAGGAGGGTGAATTACCTATACCGAATGATAATGTTTTTGATTTAGAACCGTCCCAGACAGATGTAAAGGACAATATTATCAAATACCAGAATAATGTATCCCATAGCGGTATAAATGCACGTAGAATGTATGATAAAAAAATGTCTAATTTCCCTAATATTTCTGACGAATATCAAAAGATTATTGATTCTTTAAAAGAAGGAAAGTTGATAATGCTTTCTTTGGGAGAAAGTGGTACTCTGATCTCCGATGGCGGACATCAACTAGTAGCGTTCCGTTGTATAGTAGATATTAGTTCTGCATATAAACGAACTTATGTATATGCCTATGATTCTAACCAACCAGGAACAGAAGTAATATTAGAAGGAGATTACCTTAATGCATCAGTGCCAATTTCGCTTAGTTGGTCAGCATCTGATCCTTCATATGAGAATTATGATATGCTTTGGGCAGAGGAGCTAACACAGTTAGCAAGTTCTAATTTAAAAGAATATTTTAATAACTTGGCTGACTCAACGTTAGATAAATTAAAAAGTACAAAACAATCATTAATTAATGTATATTCATCATCCAAAGATCTATTTAAAAACAGGGCTAGTTTTGAAGAGAGTACTGCTGATATTTTAATAACCGATGAATTTGGAAGGAAAACGGGCTATATTAATGGTAAACGGGTTAACGAAATCCCTGATGCTTTAATAGAAATATTTGGTAATTTACAAAGCTATCATATACCATCATCTCTTCATTATAATATTCAAATTAATGGTAATGGGGAAGGATTGTCCAATCTATTCCTAAATAAAACTAATCCTGATGATACTATGCTTGGTGTAGTTTATGAAGATTTGCCTACCGAAGATAACTCTGTGGCTTCTTTCTCGGTTGGACCTAGCAGTGCTGATTATGATATTCAGCTAGACCATAATGGCGATGGAGTTATTGATGAAACTAAGGAACCAGATTATATTGAGGGAGTACCGACTACTCCATCCCCGTCTCCAAGTCCACCTACAGAATCTATACTCGGTGACTTCGGCAGTGCTAATGGCGGTCCTCCGGATTGTAAGGTAGATTCTGAAGATTTAGCAATCTTTAACAAGGCCT
>CAZAJW010000008.1:0-3509 GCA_964485485.1 uncultured Atribacterota bacterium
TTTCTTCAATGGTTTCTTTTATTCTTTCTGGTACTGTCTCTTTTTTGTTAATCAGCAACTGTTGTCCAATACCAAAAAGGGTTGAGGTAAACCAGTACAAGCTTAGTCCCGAGGGCAAGGTAAAACTTATAAAGCCAATCATTAATGGCATAATAGTGGTCATCATCTTTTGAGTGCTGGCAGTAGGATTTGATGAACTACTGCCTTGATTTGTTGCAGGAGCAGTAGGAGTGGTTAACTTTTGTTGAAAATACATGGATGCCCCTACCAGGATTGGTAAAATACCAATAAAATACTCGTTTCCGGAAAATTGGATTACACCAAATAATTTATCCGGAGCAGCTAAACCAGCTACCATTTCGCCTAAATACATAACTTCATTTTGTATCCACAAAAAACCACCATCAATAATATTTGTATTGGGAATATGGTATTCAAATTCCCTTAGAACTTGAAAAAACAAAATTAATACAGGCATTTGAACAATAAGAGGTAAGCAACCTCCCATAGGATTTACCTTGTGTTCCTTGTATAGCTTCATTAATTCCTGATTCATCTTTTCTTTATCATTCTTGTATTTCCTTTGTATTTCTTGCATCAGGGGCTGTATCTTTTGTGTTTCTCTCATAGAAGTCATTTGTTTCTGCATCAACGGATACATCAAAACCCTGATAATAATGGTTAACAGAATAATAGCTACCCCATAATTATGGGTAAAGCTATATAAAAATACTAAAACCTGTTCGACTATACCAATTAGTGAACTCCAGATTGCTCCCAAAATATTAATCTCCTTTTCTACTTAACATCATACGCTTATATTTACCTTAATTATTACTATTTATCAAATATTTATTTATTGTTTGGCTCAGATTACTTATCAGGAACAGGATCATATCCGCCGGCATGATAAGGGTGGCATTTTAATATTCTCCTAATTGCCAGAAAAGTCCCTTTATAAAAACCATGCTTTTGAATCGCTTGAATGGCATAATCTGAACAACTGGGGTAAAACCTACAAGTTGCAGGTTTTAGAGGAGAAATATATTTTTGATAAAAAACAATTAAAACAATTAATATTTTACTCATCAAATACATTCTACCATCTTATTGTAAGATAAATAGCCTTTATGATTGTATTAATTTTACTAATTCAGTCTCGATGTCCTTATATTGAGTCTGTACAATTTTTTTTCTGGCTAGAATTATAATATCATAGCCGGATATTAATTGATTACACCTGGTTCGCCAGATTTCTCTCAAAATCCGCTTCACCTTATTTCTCTGAACCGCATTTCCGATATTTTTTTTGGTAACAATGCCAACTCTGTTGTTATTCTGTTCTAGGTGTAACATATAAAGTATAACATACTTACCAACTTTTCTATTTCCAGTTGAAAAAACATACCTAAATTCGTTACTTTTTTTTAATTTCTGAATAGTCAACTTCTTTAACCGGAAACGGTTAATTTTTTCCTTCCTTTTTTTCTTCTTCGTTTTAATATAAGTCTTCCGCTTCGGGTGCTCATACGATTACGAAAACCGTGGACCTTTAACTTTTTACGAGTATTGGGCTGATAGGTGCGCTTCATTAGAATTCATTCTCCTTTTGCACAAAATTCTTGTTCTTTATTACCTGACCATGTATTATATTTATTACTATAAGCAAATAATCTAAATTTAAAACAAATCTTTAATAATATTAATATAAATATGCCAAATAATGCAATAGTCTATCCTATTTTTATTACTATTGCAAGTTATCTTTTCAAAGGTCTATATACTTAACAAGCCTATTATATCGTTATTATTAGAAGTTTAGAAAAATAATCTTTATTTTTATTACCTTATTTGCTATTATAATGGTGATATAATGAGATTAAAATTAAAATTCATGCTATATGTTTAAATTTATTTTTCTGTTTTCCACAATTGTTAATAAGTTGTGGATTAAGTGAAAACCCCTTATTTTTAGTCATTAATGGTCAGGGATGCTTTAACGTTTTGAAAAGGATTTATTCCCAAAAGTGATGTTTTTTCTCAATTAATTTCAAATTGACTGTTTTCCACAGGGAATTGTTAATAATGTGAATAAGGTTTACGTATTTTTGGTACTCTTTTGCTAAGATTAAATGATTTTTCTATAAAAAATTAATCGGCACATACTAAACAAAAAGGATTAATATGAGCTATTACCAACTTAATAATCAATGGGAAGATGTTTTAAAAATAATCCAAGAAAATTTAAGCCCCCAAATATTTAACACCTGGTTTTCCGGGGTTAAATATATTGACTTTAAAAACAATGAACTAATTTTAGCAGTACCAAACTTATTCTGTAAAAATTGGTTGGAAAAAAATTATTATCAGTTTATCAAAGATATTCTTGTTGACCAAATTGGTCTCGATGATAATATATTAATTAAATTTCATATTGACTCTGTAAAAAACCCCGGACAGCTTAAAGGGAAAAAAGAAAAAATCAACCATGATGACCTGCAAAAAAAATACAACAAAACTGGTTTAAACCCCGGTTACACTTTTAATAATTTTGTAATCGGAGATAGTAATCGTTTTGCCCATGCTGCCTGTATGGCAGTAGCTCAGTCGCCAGCTAAGTCTTATAACCCATTATTCGTATATGGTGGAGTAGGGTTGGGAAAGACCCACCTTATGAATGCAATTGGTAATTATATTATCAATAAAAATTCAGTTCATTCAATTAATATAGCATATATCTCTTCTGAAAAATTTACCAATGAATTAATTAATTCTATCCGTGATGACGCTACTGAATCCTTTCGGGATAAATATCGCAACTTTGATGTTTTATTAATTGATGATATCCAGTTTCTGGCAGGAAAAGAAAAAACACAGGAAGAATTCTTCCATACTTTTAATGCTCTTTATAATGCAGGCAAACAGATTGTAATTACCTCTGATCGGCCTCCTAAAGAAATTACAAGTTTAGAAAACCGACTTATTTCTAGATTTGAATGGGGATTGATTACAGACATTTCGGCACCTGATCTGGAAACAAGAATAGCAATCTTACAGAAGAAAGCACAAAGCTGTCAGATTGAAATCTCAGAAGAGATTATTCATTATATCGCCAATAAAATTCCTACTAACATTCGTCAATTAGAGGGGGCTTTAAACAAACTAGATGCTTACGCAACTTTAACTCAAACAGAGATAGATTTTTCTTTAGCTAAACAAATTTTAAAAGATTTTATCGCTATTGAGGAAAAAGAAATTTCTATTCAACTAATTCAGAAACATACAGCAGAATATTTTAATCTAAAACCCAGTATATTATTATCAAAGAAAAGGGCTAGAAATATAGTAACAGCGCGACATATTGCTATGTATTTATCAAAAGAATTAACAGATTATTCTCTCACAGCGATTGGTGATTCTTTTGGTGGAAAAGATCATACCACTGTAATTCACTCCTGTAATAAAATAAAAGAACAATTAAAAAATGATAAAAAACTAAAATATAATAT
>CAZAJW010000009.1:0-3009 GCA_964485485.1 uncultured Atribacterota bacterium
AATGGAACAAACAATAAAGGAATTATCATTATTATTAATTTATCTTACATCATGGCAGGAGGAAGAATTTTCTATAAAAGTTCATAGAAGCTGGAAAGGTTACCCTTTTGAAATTTTGGATCAATTAAGAGAAGAGGATTGTATTACGGGAAGCAAACCTGCTAAATCTGTTTATCTGACCGAGAAGGGAACAACAAAAGCAAAAGAATTGCTGGCAAAATATATCAGAGAAAAATAGATTAAATTTGTTAGTAGATATTTTGCTGATATGAAAAAGTTTAGATAAAGATAGATGTGCTATACCAGGTAAAATAAATCATCTAATTTAATATGGAGGATTTAAAAAGATGAAAAAAAGATATAATCAGGTTTATCAATTTAAAATTACCCTAAAGGAAATTGAACCAGAAATATGGCGAGTCATTCAAGTTCCGGAGACGTATACTTTTTGGGATTTCCATGTTGCAATCCAGGATGTCATGGGTTGGCTTGATTGTCACCTTCATGAATTTTATGTAAAGGATCCTTTAACCAGGAAAAAAATCAAGATTGGCATTCCTACAGAGGAAGAATTTTTTACTGAAGAAACAATTCCAGGCTGGAAGGTAATGATTGCTGATTGCTTTTCGAAAAGAAATAAAAAGGCAGATTATACCTATGATTTTGGAGATGATTGGCAACATATAATTAAATTAGAAAAGATACTTCCCAAAGAAAAAGACCAAACTTATCCCAGATGTATAGCCGGTGAAAGAGCCTGCCCTCCGGAAGATTGTGGTTCTACTCCCGGATATGAGGATATATTGGATATGTTAAAAAATCCTGATCCTGAGAACGAAGAATACCAGAAAACAATGAGATGGCTTGGTGGTTCGTATGACCCGGAATATTTTGATTGCAGTAAAGTATTTTTTGATGACCCTGAAGAACGGCTAAAAGAATTTTTGGGAACATAAAAAAGTTATTAATTACTAACTCATCTTTTTAGTTAACTGTCTGTAAAAATAAAAAATTTAGTTAAATTTTAATAACTGGAATATTTTAAGATATTACTAAAGAAAATGAAAGAGAAAATGAAAGAGAAAGTTGTAAATGAAATTAACCCTTGAAGATATCAGAAACCTATGCACTGAAAGTTCTTTTGAACGAGGCATTGAATATTTTAAAATGGGCAAGGTAATCAATTTAGAGCAAGTCGGAGATAAAATTACCGCTATTGTTCAAGGTGAGTATGATTATCAGGTAACAATCCATAAAAATAATAACAAAATTACAGCTGACTGTACCTGTCCTTATGACTGGGGAGGTTATTGCAAGCATATTATAGCAACACTGATTACTATATTTATGAATGGGGAAGAAAAGATAATTAAAAAGCCTCAAAAAGAAGATAAGTCCGAAGTAATTCTAAATAGCTTATCTCTGGATGAAATAAAAAAGTTTTTGAAAAAAGAATTTAATATTAATCCTGTATTAAAAGAAAACTTTACTATATACTTCTCAGGAAAAAGTTCAAAAGAAAGAAATTTATTAGATTATAAAAAAGAAATTAATCAATCTTTTCGGGAAATAAGTGATCGTCATGGATTTATAAAATATGGAATGAATGTTGATTTTTTTGAATATTACGATTTAGCAAACCGGTTTGAAAAAGCAGGAAACACCCTGGAAGCAATCACAATTTATTATGCCCTTTCAGAGGTAATTGCAGAAAATATGGGTAATATTGATGATTCTGATGGATACTATGGAGGCGAGTTTACCTGTGCAATAGATAATATGGTGGATTGTATAAATAAATTGGAATTAGACCATAAAGAAAAAAAGAAATATATTCAATACTTTTTTGATAAATATGTTGAAAATGATCCAGATTATTTCCGTGAATATTATGGTTATGCTTTACGAGAAATATGTTATTTAGAGGAAGACTTGCAATATTGGAGAAAATTGCTTGAACCATACCTTCCCAAGAAAATTCCTGATAGTAGCCAATGGTTTGAATATTTTCAGGCAATTGAGTGGGTAAATATGCAATTACACATCTTGGAGTTATTAAAAGACAAAGAAGAATTCTACCAATTAATAAAGAGTTGCTATCATAAAAATCATGAACTTTGTCTTTACTATGCGTATAGTTTAGAAAAAGATGGTCAGAATAAAGAAGCAGTTAAAGTTGCTGAAGAAGGTCTTGCTTTGTTTCCTCCTCATTTAACTAAAGATATTCTTAAATTTTTAAATCAATATTATAAAAAAGATTCCCCGGAGAAATACAAAGAGAATCTTATTAATCTTTTTGTTCAAGATAGAGACTGGAATGACTATAAAAAGTTAAAAGAAATTTGTTCACAAGAAGAATGGAAAGGAGAAATATTCCCTATTATTATCGAAAGATTATCAAAAGATTTTCTTGGTAGGAATATTATTGTTGACCTCTATCTAAAAGAAGAAATGTTTGAAGATGCACTGCAAAGAGTAATTTCCCAAGAGAGTCTTTTTACCCTGAGTTTTTACTATAAGGTATTTGCAGAAAAAAATCCGGCAATATATTTTAAGGCTTATCAGAAGCTGATCATTCCTTTTGCTGATTCCAGAATGGGAAGGCCACACTATAGAGAAATTGTAAAATATTTGAAAGAGATGAAAAAAATCAAGGGTTTTGAAGAAGAATTTGACAACTTAATAAATTTTCTCAAGACCAAATATACAAATAGACCTGCTTTTTTGGATGAGATGAAAGCGGTATAGCATATTGGATATTTTTTTATTATGGACCTGATGAAAAAGATATTAACATTTTTGGCATTATCCTTCATCCATTTTTAACCCTTTAGGCGTTGGCTAAAAATATATTAAGATTAAATAGGCAGGTGTTCTAATTTGACACAGTTTATTGTAATGTAGAGAACTATAACTGATTTTTATATTTTTATGCTAATAGGCCATCTTTAGATCAGATATTTCAGACAAATAATAAAAGAGAAATGAAAATATACCAGGCAAATCAAA
>CAZAJW010000010.1:0-10165 GCA_964485485.1 uncultured Atribacterota bacterium
TACCAATTCCACCACCCTCGCAGGTTTCTTAATATAATTGGTGGGCCGTACAGGTATCGAACCTGTGACACCCTGATTAAAAGTCAGGTGCTCTACCAACTGAGCTAACGGCCCAGAATATGTTCAGGGGAAGTCTCCCCTGAAACCCCTCAAAGAATACTTCAAAAACTAATTCGAATAATAATTCAAAAACTTAAACTTTACAAGATATCTTCTGGCATTAGCCAGAATATGTTCAGGGGACGTTTCCCCTGAAACCCCTCATAAAAACTATTCTAATATAATTCCAAAGATCTATTCTGGTATTAACCAGAATATGTTCAGGGGAAGAATCCCCTGAAACCCCTCAAAAACTATTTCAAAATCATATTACTTTCAAGATATATTCTCAGGCGCGCTCGGAGGGATTCGAACCCCCAGCCCTTGGATCCGAAGTCCACAGCTCTATCCAGTTGAGCTACGAGCGCTCAAATTGGGGTGAGCGATGGGATTTGAACCCATGACCACTGGAGCCACAATCCAGGGCTCTAACCGGACTGAGCTACGCCCACCATGTCTGCTCACTATTCCTGTTCATGGCGCGCCCGGAGGGAGTCGAACCCACAACCTACGGATTAGAAGTCCGTTGCTCTATCCTATTGAGCTACAGGCGCCGGTATAAATTTTCAAAATGGAGCGGGAAACGGGTCTCGAACCCGCGACAACCAGCTTGGAAGGCTAGTGCTCTACCAACTGAGCTATTCCCGCTCATGGTCGGGGTGAGAGGATTTGAACCTCCGGCCCCCTGCTCCCAAAGCAGGTGCGCTAGCCAAACTGCGCTACACCCCGAAACAAAAGTATTATATAGTATATCATTAGAGAAGTCAACAAAGTTCTCTCTCTTATTTTTCTCTCTTTCAGGAAACAGATAGTAACATTATAAAGAAAAATCTATATAAAATAAATAGTTTTAATAAAAAATATTTATATTCATTTATTTAAGTTTAAAATGGTCTACAATAATCTTAATCATTTTTTCCAGAGCAACAGCACGATGACTTATCTTATTTTTAACATTAACGCCAAGTTCAGCAAATGTCTGGTCATAACCATCAGGAATAAAAATAGGGTCATAACCAAATCCCTCAGCTCCTTTTGGGGAAAGGGTGATTCTGCCTGAACATACCCCTCTGGTTGTGTAGTCTCGCTGTTCAGGTAAAACTAAACTCATTACACATATAAAACTAGCCCCTCTTTGTTCGCTTTTTGTATTTTGAAGAATATCAAGAACTTTTTTTATTCTTTCCTGGTCTGTACTGCCCCATCTGGAGGAATAGATTCCCGGTTTTTTCCCGATATAATCAATCTCCAGGCCTGAATCATCGGCCAGAGCAGGCAATTTTGTCCATTTTGCAACTGTTTTTGCCTTTATTAAAGCATTTTCAGCAAATGTTTTCCCAGTTTCTTCAATTTCCGGAATCTCTGGATAATCGTTTAGAGACCCAACAATAACGGGATATTTTTTTATTTTATACTTCATTTCTTTTAGTTTTCCACTATTACGAGTAGCAAGAACTAATTTTAACATAACTCTCCGATGATTTCTTTTTCTTTTTCAACAACCTGCTGAATTCCAGTTTCAGCTAATTCTATTAATTGATTTAGGTTTCGCATAGAGAAAGGACGATCTTCTGCAGTTCCCTGTATTTCAACAACTTCCTGTCTCTCAGTCATTACTATATTCATATCTACCTGGGCGCAGCTGTCTTCTTTAAACTCAAGATCAAGTAACATTTCACCGTCAACAATTCCGACGCTTGTGGCAGCAAGATAATGTTTAACAGGTATTTTTTCAATTTTCTTTTCAGACTTTAAATATTGCAATGCATCTATCATAGCAATAAAGGAACCTATAATTGAAGTAGTCCTGGTTCCGCCATCAGCCTGAATCACATCACAATCAAGCCAGATCATCCTCGGACCAAGCATATCCAAATCGGTTACAGCTCTTAAGGAACGGCCGACCAGTCGTTGGATTTCCTGAGTCCTACCGTTTATTTTCCCTTTAACAGAATCTCGCATATTACGAACCTGGTTTGCCCTGGGTATCATGGAGTATTCAGCAGTAATCCAGCCCTTCTGGGTTCCCCTTAAAAAAAGAGGCACCTTCTCTTCTACACTAGCAGTACAGATAATTTTAGTATCACCCATTTCAATTAATACCGAACCCTCAGAATATTTTATGTAATTGCGAGTTACAGTAATCGGTCTAATCTGGTCATATTTGCGATTAAAAGATCTTAGCATGTTTCCTCCCGTCCAATAAATATTTACAATGCATTTCTATCAATCTTTCTTAAAAATATAATACTTTTATTTTTTGCGGTTCACTACAAAGTCAGCTAATTCATAAAACAAGTATGCTTTTCCCCCAAATAAAGAAATACTTTCCTTGGCTTGATTACAATATTGATGTGCAACTTCTTCAGATTTATTTACCCCGAATATCACCGGATAAGTTGGCTTATCATCAATTTTTTTGTCCTCTTGTAAGTCAATAATATCATCGATAATTTGAAAAGCCAGCCCTATCTTTTCACCATATGTTTCCAGGGCTGCAATCTGTTTTTTGCTGGCTTTTAATAACAAAGCCCCGGTTTTTAGTGATGCACAAATCAAAGCAGATGTTTTTCTTGAATAAATATCCTCTATAAATTCAGCATTATTTTTTTGATTATGCCAGTTAATATCATCCACCTGACCACCTAACATTTTTTGAGTTCCAAGCATTTTCAGAATATTTTGCACTACTTCAACAACAGAATCCTTTTCCACCCCTTCTATTTGAGCATTTCGACAAATAAAATCTAAACCCATAACTAATAGCGCATCTCCGGTTAAAATTGCCATGGCTTCACCGAAAACTTTGTGATTGGTTAATTTTCCACGTCGATAATCATCATCATCCATAGAAGGCAAATCATCATGCACCAGGGAAAAAGTATGGATAAGTTCAATCCCGGCAGCGGCAGGCAATACTTTCTTGTAATCTTGGTCTAGCAGCTCGGCAACCATCATGGTAAGCATAGGACGTATTCTTTTACCACCGTTTAAAACACTATAACGAATAGACCTATGTACAATAGAAGGATTTTGATTTTCCAAAGGAAGTTCCTCTTCTAAATATCTATCAATAATTCTTTTCTTTTCCCTCATATAGGAACTTAATTCCATTTATTCTTTTTCATCCTCTTCATTATTCTGCACAGAAAATGGTTCGGTATGATATTTATCATTCCCCTCTTTGGTTATTTTTTCTACTTTTTGTTTAGATTCATTTAATTTTTCCATACATTTATCAGAAAATTCCATACCTTCTTCGTATAATTTTAAAGCCTCATCCAGGCTTAGTTCACCTTTTTCTAATTCTTCAACAATTTCTTCTAATTTCTTTAAAGAATCTTCAAAAGATATTTCCTTAGCTTTTTTTTTCTTATCATTCATTTACAACTCTCCTTTCCTGAGACATTAGCTGAGATAATACCATCACTAACCATTATTTCAAGTAGATTATCTTTTTCCACTTGTTCTGTTTTCTTGACAATTATTTTCTTAGGTATTTTGAAACAAATACTATATCCTCGCTTCAGTACAGCCCTGGGACTCAGAGTAATTATTTTTTCTTTATATTTTTCTATTAAATTTTCATTCATGCCAATAATGTGCTTCATATTTAAATTTAAACGATTTGTTAAATCATCAATGGTCTGAAGATGTTGCAATATTTTATTTTTGGGGCTTTGGTATTTCAAGCTCTCAATGATATTGAAATATTTCTGTCTTTTTAACTCCAGAATGTGATTCATCATTCGTTTAAGTTTGCCTTTTAATAAACCAAGATGTATTAGCAAACTCTCTTTATCCGGAATAGTCATTTCGGCTGCTCCGGAAGGTGTAGGAGCCCGAAGGTCAGCTACAAAATCCGAAATAGTAAAGTCCGTTTCATGACCAACAGCCGATACTATAGGAATTCTGGAAGAATAGATTTGCCTAGCTAATATCTCCTCATTAAAAGCCCATAACTCCTCAATAGAACCTCCCCCTCTCCCTATGATAATAAAATCCAAGTCAGGCAAAGCT
Source organism: uncultured Atribacterota bacterium (assembly GCA_964485485.1). Classification (GTDB taxonomy): domain Bacteria; phylum Atribacterota; class Phoenicimicrobiia; order Phoenicimicrobiales; family Stramentimicrobiaceae; genus Oleincola. The sequence goes on from CAZAJW010000010.1 coordinate 4,120, forward strand.
AGGTTGAGAAACTCAATATTTTTTGCTATTTGTAAAGCTGCCTCAGTCCCTTGCACCTGAGAGGGAACTACTATGATATGAATATTGGGAAACCTTCGCAAGGTAACAGAAATGATATCTCTTACAGCAGCTCCTGTTGGTGAAGTTATTACGGCAATTTTCCTGGGGATTTTGGGTAAACTTTTCTTAATTTCCTGCTTAAATAATCCTTCCGCTTTCAATTTTTCCTTTAAAGCTTCAAAGGCTACAAAAAGCGCTCCCTTACCTGCTTCGGCCATCTGGAATACATAAAACTGGTATTCCCCTCTTCTTTCATAAACGCGCACATCTCCAGTTGCCCTTACTTCCATTCCATCACATGGGTCAAAGCTTAAACCAAGGTTACTACCGCGAAACATGACACACTTTATTTGGCATTGGTCATCTTTCAATACAAAATACATATGGCCTGATGAGTGATACTTAAAATTGCTTAATTCTCCAAGAATCGTTACATTGCGTAAAAGCGGATCCGCATTAAATAATTGCTGTATGTGTCGAGTGATATTGCTAACGGAATATACTTTTTTGTTTAATTGGTTTGAAGACATATTAAACCCGAATCTGAATCATTAAATATTTCATTATTATTAATCCTGCTTGCCTTTTTCAATTTTCCCCAATACTCCATTAACAAAACCAAAGGAGCCCTCAGTGCTATATTTTTTAGCTAATTCTACGGCTTCATTAATAGATACGCTTTTTGGTATATTTTCAATAAAGACAATTTCATAGATGGCAATTCTTAATATATTTCTATCAATATTGGCCATTCTTTCAATTGTCCAATGGCTGGCATGTTCCTTAATCAAGGGATCAATATCAGCAAGATTACTAAGCACGCCTCTCACCAACTGCTGAGAAAAATCAATAATGGCATCAGGTTCGTTTAGCTGCATAATTTGTTCGGTTTGAAATGTATAGCTGCTAGCATCATCCACATTACAATGGACCAAGTCTACCTGGAAAAGGATTTTGAGTGCCATTTCTCTGGATATTCTTCTGTTTCCCATTGCTTCCTCTATTTTTTCTTGTCAAATTAATCTTCTTCTATATCTTCTATATCGTCAAAATATTTTTACAAACATTTCTGGAATTATCAATTTATCTTTATTTTGATATTTATTAGGGTAACGAATACCATTAATATGAATATTAATTATGTTTACATCCAATCCGGCTATTTCCTTTAATCTTTCCTTTACTTTTGCCTGTATTTCCCAGGTTAAATCAGGAATTCTAATACCATAATTTATAATTAGGAAAAGGTTTACGATTACGGAATCAGGCTTTATTTCAATTTTTATTTCCTGGGAGATTCCCTCGTTTTTTTCCGGTGTGCTCTTGTTGATTTTATTACTTAATTCCCTTAATCTTGTCTTTCTGGGTACCACAACACCCTTGATATCCTTTAATACCAGGTAGATTAATGTTTCTATAGTCATTCTGGAAATATTTATATTTCCTTTATCAGTATTAACGGTTGCTAATTCCATAAAAATTCCTTTCAAGAGATAATATTATTATCCCCTTGAATTTATTTTCATTTTTTACTGCACTCTCTCCTGGTATTTCTTGTCCTTAGTATTAACCTTAATAATATCACCTTCTTTAATAAAAAGAGGTACCTGAACAACTGCACCGGTTTCTAGAGTCGCTGGCTTCAATGCTCCTGATACTGTATTGCCTTTTGCACCTGGAATGGTATTGACTACCTCCAGGGCAATACTGCCAGGAAGTTCTACACCCATCACTCTACCTTTCCAAAAAGTAATCTGGGCATCATTACCTTCTTTCAATAAATCAGCAGAATCTCCGATTTGGTCATGATTAATGGGAATTTGCTCATAATTATCTTTATCCATAAAGTAATAGTTATGTCCATCATTATAGATATATTGCATATCTTTGCGATCAACGATAGCCTGTTCAACCTTTTCACCGGCCCGGAAAGTTTTGTCAATAACCGCTCCAGTTTGAAAGTTTTTTAATTTCGTTCTGACAAAAGCCCCTCCCTTGCCCGGCTTTACATGCTGGAATTCAATAATTATATATAAGTCTTGATCAAGCTCAATACTTAATCCGTTTTTAAAATCGCTTGTAGAAATCAATAACAATCCTCCTTCAATATCTTAATTAAAAATATATTTATAGAATTATACAATAATTTTTTGATTATATCACATATCTACTATAAATAGTCGTTGGTATTTAGTCGTTAGTAAAATATAGTTTATAGTTTTTAGTTAAAAGCATAATCCACATTTTAAATCTCAAATATTGTAATTGAGAACCTGCTAAAAGCTGGTCGTGACAATCTCAGTTTAAATTAGTATCGTGTATTCAGTATCGAGTATCGATTATCGAGTCAAAATTAACTAGCTAGTAGTTAGTAAATACAGTTTAAAGTTAAATAAAAAATACAAGAAGAAACAAACAATCAGTCAGTCCGCCAATCGGCCAATTAGCAAGTTCAAGTTGTAAGATACATTGGCTCCGTACTGTCATCCATCAGTATTCACGGTATACGTTATACGGAATACTATATACAGTTCTTGTCATTGCGAGACCTGCTGAAAGCAGGTCGTGGCAATCTCAATTTAAATTAGTATCGTGTATTCAGTATCGAGTATCGAGTCTAAAATACAATAAATAGTAATAAGCAATAAGTAGTGAGCAAAATCTAATTTACTAATTAAAATCGTATAGCATATATTATAGTGTTAAAAAACAATAGATACAAAGACTAAATACTAAAAACAAATTTCTAATTCCCTAAATCCAATGAATTTATTAAATTTATCAATTTTTGTTTGCAATTTAATCCCACAGTATTTTATACATACTACATACACGAAACTCACGAACAATATCCTCATTGCCCATATTTTTCCTCTCCCCTCGGAGGTAGAGGGTCAGGGTGAGGGGGAGGAAATGAAAGCAATCCCAGTTTTAAAAAACAGTATAGAGTCTAAATAGTCGTTTTTGTTTAGTATTTATTCAGTGTTTAATAAAAAATACTTAACCAACGAATTTCTTACACAATTCTTTCACATCATTCAGTGATTGCTGTTTTACCTGAACATTATCAATATTGCTAATAACCCTGTCAATCAGCTCGGCTATAATTACCATCTCTTCTTCTTTCATGCCCCGGGTTGTCATGGCAGGAGTTCCGACACGAATGCCACTGGTAACCATCGGTGGTTGGGTGTCAAAGGGAACTGCATTTTTATTTACCGTTATGCCTGAATCTTCAAGCGCTTTTTCGGCTTGTTTTCCAGTGATGCCTTTATTTCTTAAATCTATTAACATCAGATGATTATCAGTACCGCCAGAAACTAGTTGATAGTCCATATCCATTAATTTTTGGGCCAGGGCAATAGCGTTTTTCTTAATCTGTTTTTGATAAGTAATGAAATCGCTTTGCATTGCCTGCTTAAAACAAACTGCCTTTGCAGCTATTACATGCATCAATGGACCTCCCTGAATACCCGGGAAAATACTCTTGTCAACCTGTTTCGCCAAATCCTGCTGGCAAAGAATCATGCCACCCCTAGGTCCACGCAAGGTCTTGTGGGTAGTAGTGGTAACAAAATGACAGTATGGTATGGGACTCACATGTTCTCCTGCGACAATTAAACCGGCAATATGGGCAATGTCTGCCATGAGATAGGCACCAACTTCATCTGCTATTTCACGAAACTTTGCAAAATCAATTTCCCTCGGGTAGGCACTGGCACCTGCTACAATCATCTTAGGTTTACTTTCTAAAGCTAAGTCTCTGAGCTGGTCATAATCAATTCGTCCGGTCTCTTTCTTTACTCCATAGGGAATTATATTATATAATTTGCCGGAAAAATTAACCGGGCTACCATGAGTCAAATGACCACCATGAGATAAATTCATTGATAAAATACTATCCCCTGGTTTTAACACACTGAAATATACCGCCATATTGGCTTGAGAGCCAGAATGTGGCTGTACATTGGCATGGTCGGCTGAAAACAATTGCTTTGCTCTATTAATAGCCAGTATTTCCACTTCATCGATAAATTGACATCCCCCATAATATTTCTTTCCGGGGTAGCCCTCAGCATATTTATTGGTTAAAACAGAGCCCTGTGCCTCTAAAACTGCATCACTAACAAAATTTTCCGAAGCAATAAGCTCCAGGGTATATTTTTGTCTTTCTTCTTCCTTTTGTATAAGCTGAAATATTTCCTCATCGGTCTTTTTTAAGTTCAATTGTCTTCCTCCTTTAATTAATCCCTTAAAATATATCTTATATTTATATCTAATATTTATAACATCATAAATCTCGATTTATATAATAACATCATTAAATTCTTCTTTCTCATAATCAGAAATAGATAATTCTTTTGGCAACTGGGTAAGTATTTGGCATCCTTTTTCTGTCACCAGAATAGTATCTTCGATACGAACTCCTCCAACACCTGGCACATAGATACCCGGTTCGATTGTTACGACCATGCCTGGCTGGAGAATGGTTTGGTCATTTGAACTCAGACGGGGAAGTTCATGGATATCAAGGCCTACACCATGGCCTAAGGAATGACTGAAATAATCACCATAGCCACTCTTGCTTATTATTTTTCGGGCAAAATCGTCCAGTTCGCAACACCTCTTACCAGCTTTCACCTGTTGCAAGGTTTTTATTTGGGCTTTTTTAATAATATCAAATATTTTCTTTTTTTCACTATCAGTATCACCTAAAACAAATGAGCGAGTACAGTCAGAATGATACATCTCAAATATACAACCAAAATCTATAATAACTAGCTCTCCTTCCCTTATCTTTTTCTTGGAAGGCTCACCATGTATCAATATTCCTCTTTCACCGGAAGTAACTATTAAATCAAAAGCCTCTTTTTTTGCACCATTTTTTCGCATATTATAATTTAATTGGGCAGCAATAGCAAGTTCGGAAATATTATTTTGTATTGAAGGTATTGTTTGAATAAAAGAATTTGTAGCAATTATGCCAGACCTTTTCATTAGTTCAATTTCATGGGAATCTTTTATCATACGCAATTTTTCAATAACATTTTCAAAAGGATACAATTTTAACTGGGGCATATTCGATTGATATTTTAGATAGTCATTGACCAAAAGCGCTCCTGCTTCAAATCCAAGTTCTTTAATCTTTAATTCAGAAATTAATTGACACAATGATTCAGTTTGCGCATCCGTTTTCTTTAAATCCTGAATGATAATCTGACAATCACTAACTTCCTGGTTTGCCTGTTCGGCATAACGCGAATCGGTGATAAGGTATTTTTTTTCAGCAGTAGTTAGTAAAATTCCTTCTCCGCTAAATTTAGATATATAAAACATATTTTTTGGGTTAGTTATTAAAAAAGCAGCAGGTTTTTCCCTACTATTGTTAATTTCCTGCCAGAGTTTTTTAGTTCTCTCTTTTATCAAATTACAAATCCTTTCATGGTGTGTTTAATATAAATATTATACCGATTTATGTTTCTCATTTGCAAATCTTTTCCCCTACCAAATTATAGGGATGTGCATTAATGATTTTTACATTTACCCATTTACCCACATCCCGATAGTCTCCTTTTAAAACAGATATATTGCCGTCGATTTCCGGGGCTTCACTATATGAACGGCCTAATAATATCTTTTTATTTTTTTCGGAAACTTCATCAATTAGAACAGACTTTTCTTTGCCGATTTGGGCAATCTGCAATTCAAGCGAAATTTTCTGTTGTAACATCATCAACTTGTCCAAGCGTGCTTTTTTAATGCTTTCGGGAACATGTTCCGGTAAATGGCTAGCAGAACATTCAACTTCATTATAAAAAGGGAATATGCCTACTTTTTCAAGGCGATATTCCTTAATAAAGTCATATAGCTGCTGAAAATCTTCATCTGTTTCACCCGGGAAGCCAACAATAAAAGTAGTTCTGATAGTCAAACCGGGAATCCTGTCTCTTAACTTTTTTATAAGTTTAAGAATATCTTTCTGACA
>CAZAJW010000011.1:0-3822 GCA_964485485.1 uncultured Atribacterota bacterium
TACAGGCTATGCCCCCCCCTCATGGCAGGAACTTGTAGAAAAAATGCATCAACATTATATAGGTTCAGGATTTTATCAAACTAATTAACATTAGAAAGGGATTCAAATGTTCGATAATAAGACGGTGGTAATTACGGGTGGTACCGGTTCTCTTGGCAAGGTCTTGACACGAAGACTTTTATCCATGAACGAAAGGAAACCGAAGAAAATCATAATATTCTCCCGTGATGAAGCAAAACAGCATTTCATGCGTGTTGAGTATCAACAGAAGAAAACAGTCACAGATGAGATAATATATCATAACTTTGAACAATTGCTTGAATTTAGAATCGGAGATATTCGGGATTATCATTCTGTGTGTTCGGTCTTGAAAAATGCTGATGTTGTGATTAACGCAGCGGCCCTTAAACAAGTGCCTTCCTGCGAATATTTCCCTTATGAGGCGGTGCAAACGAATATCACGGGGCCTGAAAATATTGTTAGCGCAATAAAGGAACATGATTTCCATATTGAAACTGTGGTTGGTGTCTCTACTGATAAGGCCTGTAAGCCGATAAATGTTATGGGAATGACCAAAGCTATCCAGGAACGGATATTCATTACGGCAAATATTCACACCCCCCACACTCGATTTATATGCGTCCGCTATGGTAATGTCCTTGCTTCAAGAGGGTCAGTCATACCTCTTTTTCACGAACAAATAAGAAATGGGGGGCCAGTCACAATTACCACAGAAGATATGACCCGTTTTCTTCTACCTTTAGAAAAGGCAGTCGACACTATATTTGCTGCAATTAAAACAGCAGAACCAGGTGACACTTTTATACCGAAAGTATCTTCTTCTCGAATTTTTGATGTTGCTAAGGCGCTTATAGGAAGTCGAAACATTGATATTGTAACAACTGGCATAAGGCCTGGAGAAAAAATTCATGAGATCCTAATTTCTGATGAAGAGGCGTGGCATACCTATGCGTGTGGTGATTATTATTCAATTAAGCCAATCCTGCCGGAACTACTAAAGGAGAAAGTGGCTGAAAAGCCCCTTTCTAAAGAATACAGTTCACGTGACTCTATAATGAAATTCGATGAAACCAGAGCTCTTCTTGAAAGATACAACCTAACTGTTAATCATGAAATAATAGAAGAGGATGAAATATTGCGATGAAAATTATGACTATTCTCGGAACTCGTCCCGAAATAATACGGCTGAGCCTCGTTATTCCTGCGCTTGATCAATTAAGTGAGCATGTTTTGGTTCATACCGGTCAAAATTATGATCGTACACTTTATAATTTCTTCTTCGATGATTTGAAAGTACGTACTCCCGATTACGTTCTCGAGAGTAAATCTCAAACGCCCATGAGTGAGATAGGAAAGATCCTCACCGAATGCGAAAAGGTAATCCTTAAAGAAAGACCAGACCGTCTGTTGATTCTTGGCGATACTAATAGTGGGCTTGCTGCCATCATAGCAAAAAGGATTGGCATACCTGTTTTCCATATGGAGGCAGGAAATCGATGTTATGATGATCGTGTACCTGAAGAGGTCAATCGAAGAATTATAGACCACTCAAGTGATGTGTTATTGCCGTATACCGAACAAAGTCGTGACAATCTTTTACGCGAGGGTATCAACGCAGAACGGATATATGTCACTGGAAACCCTATCCGTGAGGTTTTGCAACACTATTCATCTCAGATTGAAACAAGCCACATATTAGGCAATCTAAATTTGGAAGAAAAAAAATACTTTTTAATTACCCTTCATCGGGCTGAAAATGTTGACGTACCGGAACGTCTTTCAGCGTTTCTGGAAGCGTTCAACTTACTCCACAAAGAGTATGCCTTACCACTAATCTGCAGCCTCCACCCCCGAACCCGCTCACAGTTAACGAAACAGGGAAAGGATTTTAATGGGATTGGGGTTATCGCGGTTGACCCGTTGGGGCTTTTTGATTTTGTTCATCTCGAGAAAAATGCCCTCTGCGTTCTAACCGACTCCGGTACCGTTCAGGAAGAGTGCTGTCTTTTCAGAGTTCCCACGGTAACCCTTCGTGATGTCACGGAAAGACCGGAAACAATAGAAGTAGGGAGTAACATGCTCAGCGGATCAGCGCCAGACTCAATCCTATCTTGCGTTAAAACGGTTTTGAATCAGCCGCTTAATTGGAATCCACCTCTGGAATATCTTGTTGAAAATGTAAGAAATACAATTGTGAAAATTTTGCTTGGCTATACATGGAAATAATATGAATTCCAGCCCAAAGGTTTCCATAGTAATTCCTGTTTATAACGGATCAAATTATCTGCGCGAGGCGATAGACAGCGCCCTTGCGCAAACGTACAAAAATATTGAAGTAATTGTTATCAATGATGGGTCGAGCGATGAGGGAAAAACTGAAGCCATTGCAAAGTCATACGGAAACGAAATAAAATATTATTGTAAAAAAAATGGAGGGGTAGCTTCAGCACTCAATTTGGGAATAAAAAAAATGGTAGGTGCATATTTCTCATGGTTAAGCCATGACGATGTATACTATCCAAATAAAATCGAGCGCCAAATTAAATATTTATCAGACGAAAATAAATATAATTTTATAACATATTGTGATTGTCATATTATTGATGAAAATTCAAACATAATTAGGGCTACCACTATTAATAAAAAGTATTTAAAAAATATTTATTTGACTATTCTATCAACATCAATAGGAGGGTGTTCACTTTTAATTCCCAAGCTATGTTTTGAAACAGTTGGCTATTTTAATGAGAAATTAAAATACACACAAGACAACGAAATGTGGCTCCGGATTGCCAAAGCAGGTTTTGATTTTAAATATGGTCAGGAGATTTTACTTAAAACTCGTATACACTCTAAACAGGAAAGTAATGTATTCCAAAAAGCGCATGAAAAAGAAAAGCGAGAATTTTACACCTGGGCTGTTCATTATATAGGGAATGACTTAAATAATATATATGATGATATGGCTAGAATATTCAGTAATAAAAAGCTTTCCAGCGCTTATAATAAATTATTAAAAATAAGATGCGGAAATAATATTCTTGCTAGATTTTACAATTTATCAAGATTTCAAATTACGCTGTTTTTTTCTTTAATTATACGCATAATAAAAAAAAGTCATATCTATAGCTATGTAAAAAAGAAATTAGATTTCACTTTTTTCAATTCTTCAAAATACTGGGAAAGCCGATATCTTAATAGAGGGACTTCTGGGGTTGGATCTTATGGAAAACTGGCTTTATATAAAGCAGAGGTAATTAATTCATTCGTAAAAGAAAATAATATCAAAAATGTCATTGATTTTGGCTGTGGAGATGGCAACCAAACAGCATTGTATGATATACCAAAATATATTGGTTTAGATGTGTCAAAAACTGCAATAAAAATCTGTAAGCAGAAATTTAGAGATGATCCATCAAAGCAATTTTTTTTGTACAACAGTAAATTCCTTAATAAAAACAACAAACTTGAAAATGCTGACCTAACACTGTCTATCGATGTTTTATTCCACTTAGTGGAATACGATATATTTTTAAAATATATCAATGACCTTTTCTATCACTCTGATCAATACGTAATGATTTATTCTACTAACTTTAATCAAATTTATTCATCTCCTCATCAAATAGATCGAAAATTCACATCAATCATCGAAAGAGAGATAAAAAATTTTAAGCTCTTTGAAGTCATTACTAACCCATACAAGGGAAAAGAGACAATGTCTGATTTTTTTATATATAAAAAAATCAGATAAATAAAAGAGCTTGTTTGTAATGAAAATTCTTATGTTACCATCCTTTT
>CAZAJW010000012.1:0-5144 GCA_964485485.1 uncultured Atribacterota bacterium
AAAAAGGCTCTATTACTATGGTACCAATACTTAGTATGCCTGAAGACGATAAAACACACCCTATCCCTGATTTAACTGGCTATATTACCGAAGGTCAGATTATATTGGCTCGTGAATTACATTTAAAAGGAATCTATCCTCCCATAAATGTTTTACCATCATTATCCCGTTTAAAGGATAAGGGTATTGGTGAAGAAAAAACTAGAGATGATCATTCGAATGTTATGAATCAACTTTTTGCCTCTTATGCCCGCGGTAAAGAATCCAAAGAACTAGCTACCATATTAGGCGAAGCTGCTTTAACGGAAGAAGACAAAAAATATGTAAAGTTCTCTGATAAATTTGAAGAAATATTTGTTCAGCAGGGAGAAGATGAAAATCGTGATATTGAAAAAAGTTTAGGAATTGGGTGGGAAGCTCTGGCAATGTTACCGGTAAATGAATTAAAACGTATAAAAGATGAGTATATTGAAAAATATTTACCAAAGTCATCCAATAATGAAAATAATGATAATAAAAATGAGGAAACCAAAGAAGAAAATGCCGATTAATATACTTGTTTAATTTAATAAGGAGTATTTAAGAATGATATTAGCAGTTAACCCTAATAGGATGGAATTGTTAAGATTAAAGAGAAGACTAACCCTGGCAAAAAGGGGTTATAAACTGTTAAAAGATAAAAGAGACGCCCTTATTCAAAAGTTCATTCAGCTTGTACATGAGAACAGGAAAATAAGAGAAGAGTTTGAGAAAAAAATGAGAGATTGCATGAATAGTTTTCTGATTGCCAGTCTTGCTATGGGTTATAATGATTTAGATTCAATATTTTCATTTCCCAAAAGAAATATAAATGTAAAAACATCTTATCAAAATGTGATGAGTGTCCAGGTTCCTCGCTATAAAATTATCGAAGAAGGAAATCTTTATACTTATGGCATGAAGAATACAAGTCCAGAACTAGACAATGCAATAAAAAAATATAAACAAATTATTCCACTTATGGTTAAAATGGCAGAACTAGATAAGGCTATTGTGCTCCTAACAGAAGAAATTGAAAAAACCAGAAGAAGGGTTAATGCATTAGAGTATGTAATGATACCAAATTTAGAAGATACCATTAAATTCATTACCATGAAGCTCGATGAGATGGCAAGATCAAGCAATTCTGCTCTAATGCGTATTAAAGAAATTATTCGTGGTGAATAATATTAATTATTTTTGGTAATTTCTTCTCAATTTCTACAAACAAAGCATTGTAAATATATAATTATCCTCATAATAATCATAATTGATATATTTTCACTGTAAAACCCCTTCTTAATGTAATGAATATTATTACCATTAATTTAACCATAAAAACCACTTTCTAAGAAGGAATAATAGTTAAATAAATTGGTTTTTCCATAAAAAGATGAAGAGTAACTATAAGACAATTTTTCACCTGAACTCCAAAGTTGGAAGTTGTCTTGCTTAAGAAATATTGAAACTAAAGGTTCAATAAAAAATCGAAAGAAAAAGAGTTAAGAAGTGATAAAAAGTTAAAGTTCTTTTAAAGGTTCTTAAAACACCCGCTATGCGGGTGCAATTTTTATTTTTCTTTACTAAATTTTTGTAATGTTATAGAAATATAACCTAAAATAATGATATTATAAGTTAGCTAATGTGCCCGTGGCTTAAATGGATAAAGCGACGGCCTCCGGAGCCGTAGATTGGAGGTTCAAGTCCTCTCGGGCACACCTATTATTGTAAAATGTAAATAACATCATTAATAATAACAAAATAGTAGTGTGTAAAATGTTCTATAAAATAGTACGATTCATAGGTTATATCTTGACTCTATTATTCTGGCCAATAAAAACAAGTGGGCAGAATAATTTAATTAAAGAGAGTTCTTTAATATTGGCTGCTAATCACGTCAGTTATTTAGATCCTATCGTGTTGGGGGTTGCAGTTAGAAGACAAATTCATTTCATCGCCAAAAAAGAGGTATTTAATATTCCTATTTTGGGTTTTATCATTAGATCCCTGGGGGCAATCCCGGTTGATAGAAAAAAGGCAAATCCAGTATCAATAAAAAGAACTTTTTTAGTTTTAAAAAAGGGTAATATTTTAGGAATCTTTCCTGAAGGAACTCGTTCTCTGAATGGAGAACTTTTAGAATTTAATATTGGTTTAATAAAAATAGCCTTGAAAACAAACTCACCAATTATACCTGTAGGAATCAATGGTACATTTTCTATTTACCCCCCTAAGGCAAAATTTCCATCCTTTTTTAAAAGGAAAAATATTTATATTAATTTTGGTGAATCAATTCAACTTGATAATACAAGAGCAAAAGATATAGAATATCAAAAAGAATCTTTGTTATTAATAAAAGAAAAGATAAAAGAACTAGCCAGTATACCAAACAAATAATATACTAAATCAGCCTAAATGATAGTGAGGTGAAGTTCTATGTTTTCCATTTTTAAAAGCAATTACACAAAACTAGTTTTTTTTGTAATTAGTTTATTTTTAATGCTTAGTAACATTATAAATGTTTATGCTATCAATAGTGACTATGTTGTGGAAATGACCTTTGGAATATTTGGAAACAGGGAAGGGGAGTTTAATTATCCCGTTTGTATTGCCCTAGACCAAAATGATAATATATATGTAACTGACTGGGAAAATGACCGGATACAAATCTTTGATAGCAATGGTGAATTTCTTCGGATTATCCCTGGTGAAAATAGTAGTTTTCAGCTAGATGGTCCAGTAGGCATAGTGCTAGATAGGGATAATAACATTTTAGTAGTAGAACAACACAACAACCGTTTACATAAAATATCTAATGATGGAAATTCGATTCAGACATTTGGTCAGCAAGGGAGTAATCCGGGAGAATTCGACAATCCCAGGGGAATTGCACTTGATGAAGACGGTAATATCTACGTTGTTGATACCGGTAATAATAGGATACAAGTATTATCTAAAGATTTTGATGTAGAATATATGTTTGGTAGGGAAGGTTTAGGAAATGGGGAATTTTATTACCCCAGGGGAATTGCACTTGATGAAGACGGTAATATCTATATCGCAGACACCTTCCATCATCAGGTACAGATTTTTACTAATACAGGGCAGTTTATCAGACGGCTAGGCAGTGCGGGGAGTGGCCCTGGGGAATTCAACGGAACGCGATATATTACCCTTGATAGAGAAAGTAATATTTATGTTACTGACTATAAAAATGGTAAAGTAGTCCAATATGACAATGATTTTCAATTTGTAACAGAATTTGGAAATAGTGAAAACGATGTTTCTTTAGCTTATCCGGAAGGAATCGCGGTAGACCAAAGAGGTTACATCTATGTTGCTGATGCGGGAAATAACCGTATTGTCAAGTTCTGTATTTCGAAAATTATTATTAATAAAAAGTTGGGAATAGAATATATTGAAAATCAGGATTGGAACAATGCTATCCAGTCCTTTCAGAATGTGTTAGAAGAAGACCCGAGAGATTACCAATCAAGAAAAGCAATTGCTTTTGCCTATTTTGAAAACGGACAATTAGAAGAAGCAATTGATGAATATAATTTCATTTTGCAGGAATACCCCCAGGATCAAAGTATTCGTTTAAAAAAAACTGACACTCATTATGAATTGGCATCCGAATATACAAAAAAAAGTAACTATAAAGAAGCCATAAATCATTATAAAGCTGTTATGGCCAGTCAACCTAGTTACCCTGGTGTTAAATTAAAATATTATTCAACTTATTTAAAATATATCTACCATCTATTGCCTTTTAGGATTATTTTGGTAATTGCCTTTATCGTTATTTTTATTTTATTTATCTTGCCCAAAATATTACAACAAAAGAAAAAAGGCGGAAAACATTATCGTGGTAGAAACAGGTTTTAAATAAAATATTTCTTTAAAATATTGGAGGTTTAATATGGAATATAGAAGAAAATCTATAGTGGCAGGTTCTTTTTATGATGCAGATAAAGAATCCTTATCACAACAAATAAGTAATTGTTTTCTTCATGAAATTGGACCCCAAAGGCTACCTGAACATAGGGATAATGTCAAAAATGAAAGGAAAATAAGTGGAGTTATTTCTCCTCACGCAGGTTTTATCTTTTCAGGGCCAATTGCTGCGCATCATTTTCTTCGCCTATCTTATGAAAAAACACCCCAGACTATTATTATCATTGGACCTAATCACAGGGGTTTGGGCAATGAAATTGCCATAATGTCTGCCGGTTATTGGGAAACACCTCTAGGAAATATCGAAATTGATGAACAACTCGCAAAAGACATCATGAATTATGATGATAGAGACTTAATTGTAGAAGATCTACAGGCCCATACTTTCGAGCATTCGATAGAAGTTCAGTTGCCCTTTTTACAGTTTATTTACCCAAATAACCAATTTAAAATAATTCCAATTTGTATTTCTAACCAACAATTAGTTAACATGAAATATTTAGCAGATACGATATTTATAGCTACTAAAGAAAAATCATGTCTTTTGATTGCTAGCTCCGATTTTACGCATTATGAAAGCCAAGAAAGTGCCAAACGTAAGGATACCGAGGCTATTGATAAAATTATCAGCATGGATAGTAAGCTTTTTTATGATACTATCAGTCGTAAAGAGGCATCAATATGTGGTCCCGGACCAATAGCCATAGTTATAGAAGTTTGTAAAAAATTAGGAATAAAAAAGGGTAAATTATTAAAATATGCCACATCAGGAGATGTTTCGGGAATGAATGACCAAGTAGTGGGATATGCTTCAATTATATTTGAATGAACCTATTTTGTGCTATACATTTACCTCAACCATTTTATGGAGAATATATTATGAATATCATAAAAAATTATCAGTTTGGAAAAATTATGATTAATGACTCACTATATCAAACAGACCTAATTGTTTTCACTGATCATATTCAGGAAAATTGGTGGAGAGAAAATGGGCACCTTTTAACAATTACTGACCTTAAAATCGTAATCAACTATAAACCTGAGGTTTTAATTATAGGAACAGGAATGTATGGTTTGATGCGAGTTGAAGAGGCTGTAATAAGCAAATTAAAAGAAAAGGGGATTAAAAAGATTTTGATTGAGAAAACAAAAAATGCCTGCGAAGC
>CAZAJW010000013.1:0-3582 GCA_964485485.1 uncultured Atribacterota bacterium
TTTTGACAAACAAGCATTTTACATGATAAAATTTGACAAACCTTGTAAAATGTTATACAAAATATAGTAGATAGGTTTATGAAGGCACAAAAAAAATTGAATGCTCAGAGAAAAATATAAATTAAACAATAGAGGTACTTCTCAGCACAGCAGGTATATTTTGCTGTGTTTATTTTTATTTAATACTAATTTGTGATATAACAGGAGGTACAAAAAAGCATGTAATACTTGAATTGTGTCTTTTGAAAGGGGAAAGATATTTGTAAAAAGGTCAGGAAGAAAAGTGTTTGAAGTGTTATTAAAAAATGTTTACAAGTGAATAGCGAAAACTAAAAAACAAAAAGGCGGTGTAAGCAAGTGCAAGTTACAGATGTAAGAATTAGAAGAATACAAACTGATGGAAAATTGAGAGCTTATGTATCTATTACTTTCGATGATTCTTTTGTTGTCCATGATTTGAGAATAATTGATGGAAGAAAGGGGATGTTTGTAGCCATGCCCAGTAAGCTGCTTCCTAATGGAAACCATAAAGACATAGCTCATCCCATTAACACTGAAGTCAGAGAAATGATTCAAAGTGCAGTATTAAAAGAATTCCAGGCAACAGAAGGGGAAGAACAGCCTAGTGCTGAATCCTCTACAGAACAAAAAATAGAACAGGACCAGGACACTGATGATGTTTCTGTTGACTTGGATGATTCAGAAGAATCAGAAGAAAAAGAGTAAAAAAATATTACTTGAAATTTTAAATGGTTTGTTTATAATAATAAAGGTAGTTTAACCAAATACAATGAGTCAGGAGATTAATATTAATCAGGTCTCAAGGATTCTCTCCTGACTCTATTGATTTATAGTCATATATTATTTATTAAAAAGAATTTTCTACATATGGATGGGGTGTGGCCAAGTGGCAAGGCAAGGGAATTTGGATCCCTCATTCGGAGGTTCGAATCCTCCCACCCCAGCCAAAGTTAAAGAACTTTTTATTTTTTTAAAAAAATACATTAAAATAAAATCATTTTTACCTCAGCCTATTTTACTTTCTTGGATTTTCTAGAAAATGTGTTTGATAGGATAATGCTATGGAATCTATTGCATCAATTATACTGGCAGCAGGCCAGGGCAAAAGAATGAAATCTTCCTTTCCCAAAGCTTTACACCCTGTAGCCGGTAGCCCCATGCTTTCTTATTCACTTGAACTTACTAAGTACCTGGGAATAGGGAAGAGAATAGTAGTTATTGGACAGCATGCTGAAATAATTAAAAAAGAGATTAGCGATATTGAAAACGAAATAATTTATGCTTACCAGGATAAGCAATTAGGTACTGCACATGCTGTGCAGCAGGCAGAGAAATATTTAGTTGATTTTTCGGGAATAATTCTAATTTTATACACCGATGTTCCATTATTAAAAGCTTCAACGATTCAGAGATTGATTAATTGTCACAAAGAAGATAGGGCAAGCTGTACACTGTTAACTGCAAATTTAGAGCAGCCGGAGGGATATGGCCGTATTATAAGAAACCAAGAGGGAAAAATATCCGGAATTGTAGAACAAGGTGATTTAACTAAAGAACAAAATCTAATAAAAGAGATCAATGCCGGTATTTATTGCTTTAATTCCAAAGAATTATTTGCAGCTTTGAAAATGGTTAATAAGAATAATTGCCAGAAAGAATATTATCTGACTGATGTGATTAAAATATTACTAGGGAAGGGGAAGGTAGCGACAACTGTTACCGTTCGGGATAAAGAAGAAATAATGGGAATAAATACCAGGATGGACTTGTCCCGTGTATCTTGTATTCTGTATCAGAGAAATGCATATGAGCATATGTCAAATGGTGTGACTATTATGGATAAGAATAATACTTACATTGATAGCCACGTCAAAATTGGCCAGGATACGGTTATTTATCCTTATACCATTATTACAGCTGGAACCGAGATAGGAAAATGTTGTCACATTGGTCCTTATTCTCATATTATTAATTCCAGTATTGGTCGGAAAACAAGAATTCATTCTTCTAATGTGGAGAAAAGTAAAATCGGTAATAATGCAATAGTCGGGCCTTATGCCCATATCAGACCGGAAAGTACCATCGGAGATGACGTAAGGATTGGGAATTATGTTGAGGTGAAAAAAACGTTTATTGACAAGGGGAGCAAGGTCGGTCATTTAACTTACCTGGGGGATGCAACATTAGGTAAAAAAGTTAATATTGGAGCCGGCACCATTACCTGTAATTTTGATGGTAAAAAAAAGAATCCTACCACAATAAAAGATGATGTGTTTATCGGAAGCAATAATGCATTGGTTGCCCCGATAACCATTGACCGAAATTCCTATACTGCTGCCGGTTCAACTATTACTGAAAATGTACCTCCCGGAAGCTTAGGAATTGCCAGGTCACGACAAAAAAACATAATAGGTTGGACCAAAAAGAAAAATAAAAGAGAAACAAAATAAGTTTATGTTATAATAATTAAGGAGGCGAAAACTTGTTTGCATATTCGCATAGAGAATTACAGGTATTTTCGGGAAATGCTAATCCTGTATTAGCAGAGGAAATTGCAGGGCATTTAGGAATAGAACTTGGTAAGGCTGAAGTTTCCAGGTTCCCTGATGGTGAATTACATGTTAAAATAGATGAAAATGTTAGAGGACGTGATGTATTTGTAATACAGCCTACCTGTCATCCTGTACATGAGAATCTAATGGAGTTATTGGTTATGATTGATGCCCTTCATAGGGCATCTGCTGAGCGCATTACTGCTGTGATTCCTTATTATAGTTATGCCAGGCAGGATAGAAAAACCCGTCCAAGAGAGCCTATAACTGCTAAGCTAGTTGCGAATTTGTTAGTCCAGGCAGGCGCTGATCGTATTCTAACCATGGATTTGCATGCAGGACAGATACAGGGATTTTTTGATATACCAGTTGACCATTTGGAAGCAGCACCACTTTTGTCTGATTATTTTAAAGGAAAAGATTTATCAAAAGTAGTAGTTGTTTCACCCGATGTAGGAGGAACAGCAAGAGCCAGAAATTTTGCCGGCCGTTTAAAAAAACCTATTGCTATCATTGATAAATATCGGGCATCTGATAGTAATGTGGAAATCATGCATATAGTAGGAAGTGTTAATAATAAAACCGCTATCATAGTTGATGATATGATAGATACAGCTGGCTCGATTATTAAGGGAAGTCAGGCAGTATTAAATGCTGGAGCAAAAAAAGTATATGTCTGTGCTACGCACCCTGTCTTTGCGGGTCCAGCAAGGGACAGATTAGAAAAATACTGGAAAGAGAGTTTGTTTCAGGAAGTAATTGTGACTAATAGTATACCTATTCCCGAGGAAAAAAATCTACCATGTATCAAACTGTTGTCGGTGGCAAAATTGTTTGCAGAATCAATTAAGCGCATTCATGGGAATATGTCTATAAGCGCATTATTTCGGTAAAAAATTATGATTCAGGGAAAATAGAGATAAATAATATAATGCAATTAAATTGCAAATTAATAAAAAAGAAAAAATGCAGAGAGGCGGAGGAAAGCCGAATATGAAGCGAAAAAAAT
>CAZAJW010000014.1:0-5014 GCA_964485485.1 uncultured Atribacterota bacterium
CTTTTTCTGAAAACTAGAAACTTTTGACCAAAAACTTTATCGTATAACCGATATCATTCTTTTATTGCCTCCCCCTCACCCTACCCTCTCCCACCGAGGGGAGAGGGAAATTTTTGATTATCCACCGTGGGGAGAGGAAAATTCTCAAATATCTTTCGAGAGGAGGGGGAAGTATAATAAAATGTAATTCTATAATAATAATTAAAAAATTGTCTTTTGGGAGAGTTTGTGTGTTCACTTTTGATACAATGTCTTGATACTATTTTATAATCGAATGAGATTACCACGCCAATTAAAATTGGCTCGCAACGACAAAAAAAAGAAAAACATTCTGTGCCATGATCCGGAAGAATACCCAGTATATCAAAGAGCATCGTTCTGTGTATCCTATGTATATAAAAAATGTTTGACAAAATAATAGTGTTCGCAAAGACAGTGGGAGAAGTATTAGCTCCTGTGCAGTTTAATGTTTTAGACACAATACTATATACTATTTTTATAGTATAATAATAACAATTAATTAGTGGGAGAGAACAATATGAAATATGATTTTGACTTGATATGTATCGGGTTGGGACCTGCTGGAATGGCTGTTTCAGCAATGGGTGCAGAAATGGGTTTAAAAGTTTGTGGTATTGAAAAGAATAAAGTCGGAGGGGAATGCATGAATGTGGGTTGTATTCCCAGTAAATCATTACTCAGAATTGCTAAATATCGGCATTCTTTTATTAAATTACAGGAAATGGGCTTGGAAGAAGGCTCAATAGCAGGAGTAAAAAGCCCTTTTGTAAAAATAAATGCATATCTAAAATATATTAATGAAGAAAAAAATATAAAAATGTTTGATAAAGTAACACTCATTTTGGGTGAAGGAGAGGCAAGTTTTATTGATTCTCACACGGTAAAAGTTGGCGAACGAACCATTACTGCCAGAAGAATATTTATAGCTACCGGGGCTGAGCCAATGATTCCTCCTATTAAAGGTATATTGGATTTAGAAATATTAACCAACCAAAATATCTTCAATTTACCCGATTTTCCCGAAAGTATGACCATTATCGGCGGCGGTGCCATTGGCTGTGAAATGGCCCAGGCTTTTAGCCGATTGGGTACAAAATGTACTATTATACAAATGGATGATTTCTTGATTCCGAATGGAGAAAAAGCTACCGGGGATTATCTGGAAGTAATTTTTAAAAAAGAAGGTATTGAAGTTTATAACTCCAGGAAAATTACTGAAGTCAAGAAAGAGTATGGGAATATAACCCTTTTAACAGAAGATGGCTTAAGCATCTCTTCAGAAAAATTATTGGTAGCAGCCGGTAAAAAATTTGATTTTGGTACTCTGAAATTGGAAAATGCCGGTGTAAATTATGGAAAAGGCGGGATTGAAGTAGATGAGAAATATCGGACATCGGTAAAACATATCTATGCAGTGGGTGACTGTAACGGAGAAAATTTATTAACTCATGCTGCCATGCAGCAGGGGATGTTTGCTATTATGAATACCGTAAGTCCCTGGAGAATTTTTAAATATAAAAAAAATGTCATTCCCTGGACTGTATTTACCGAACCACAGGTTTCTATGGTAGGCATGCAAGAGGAAGAGTTACAGGAAAAAGTGATTAAATACCAGGTGTATGTGGCTAAATATAAAAATTTTGCTGCCGCTATTGCCGAGAATGTAAGCGAGGGATATGTAAAGGTTTTTGCCAATGGCTGGGGAAAAGTGTTTGGAGCAATTATTGTAGGTGACGGTTCAGGTGAGATGGTTAATGAATGGGCATTGATTATCCAGAAAAAAATTAGATTATACAGTGTACTATTTCTGGCACATTCTTTTCCTACCATGGGTTTTTTAACTAAACAAATAGCAGAGCAATGGATGATGGCAAAGATGAAAAGTAAATTTGTGAAAAATCTGTGCAGGTTTTGTTATCGGAAGCTGTAAAAAAATTGAATTAGTTTTAATTTTTTGGTTTCTAGTTGATAGTTTTTAGATAAGAGTTAATTTGTGAGAACAAAGGAATGAGATTGCCTAATTAGTCGTTTGTCGTTGGTTGTTAGTAGCTAGTTTAAGACAATTTAATACATTAGAAAATGATGAGTAATCAGTGAAAAGCAAATAAAGACTTTTGTTGAACAAGTCTAGGCGTCCGTAAAGGTATAACCTATATTGCAAATTAGACCCAGCCTTCTGGATGATTAAAGCTGAATAGTGCCATCATCACCAATGAAGGGTTAGTAATGTTGTAAGCTCATACCACCACTCTCGGTACCGGACAAGGATCAATCATGGGAAAGAAAAGATTTATGATAAAAAGACTTTTTCAATAATTTTTATAAGAAGGTTAGGAGGATAGTTAGATATGACAGATAATGTATGGTCAATAGATGGAATTGTTAAAAAATTTTATTTTGGAGAAGACAAGTTAGAAGATAGTGATAAAAAAATTAATTATGATTTTTTAAGCAATGGCGAGTATTGTACTTTAAATGCAGTACAAATTGTAAGTGAAAAAGGAATTCCTTTACACTATCATAAAGAACATGATGAAATTATTCAAATTATAGAAGGTGAAGGGGAAGCTATAATCGCGAATTCAAAATATCAGCTTAAAAAAGGTAATTTATTTTTTACACCAAAGAAAACGCCACATGCCTTACTTTTCCCTTGTATTATTCTTTTGATATATACGCCCACATTTGATATGGATAACCCGGATCGCGTGTTTTTATAAATCTTTTAAATATTTTTGCTAAAAAGCTACAATTTATGGAATAATAGGATAGAAGAAATATTATCAATTATATATCCTAATTTTATGTAACCGTTTATTGGTTATTGGTGAGATATGAAAAGTCAGGAAAGAAAACAAGAAACTCACTTTGCAAAATATACTTTCTCATTGTTTTTTGAAAATTACCCTCACACGGTGATAGAGCTGAATCCAGATGGTTTGATATTAAATGCTAATCCGGCATCAGCTCATATTTTTCAAAAAGAATCCGTAGATTTGAGAAATCATTCATTGTTTGATTACTTTGTTCCTGAAGAAAAAGAGAGGATAATTAATAATATACAAAAAGACTCTGGGGATATCAAGGCCAATGTCCAACTCCAGAATCGGGCCATTGTTCCGGTAGAAATGACATTTAACAGGATTAATAATCCGGAATTAAAGACTTTATTAATCCATCTTAAGATTCCCGACCAGAAAAAAATTACTACTACTGAGGATATTGTAAAGCCCTCTTTGAAGGGAGAAAATATTTCTCAAGGAGCAAAAAGTCAAATTATTGAATTGAAAACTTTAAATAGAAATTTACAAGATGAGCTGAATTGTCTGAGGGAAGAGCTTGTAAAAACCAAAAAAATAGAAAAAAAATTTCGTAATTTGACCGAAATGTTACCAGAGATTGTTTTTGAAGCAGATAAAAATGGCAAGATTACCTTTATGAACCAGAAAGGTATCCAGGTTTTGGGTTATGACCAACAAGAATTGCTTCACAGAATGACCATCTGGCAGATAATTTCTCATCCGGGAAGCCCCATCACCAGCTTTAAATTAGAAGACTTTTTCCAAAAAAAGGCTAATTATCCCCAGGAATGTTATTTAATTAAAAAAGATAAAACTAACATACCAGTGGAAATTCATGGCTCACCGATTAAGAATGATGTAGAAAAGACAATTGGTTTTCGAGGGATAATCCTGGATATAAGCAAGCGAAAAGAATACGAAGATAGAATCAAATACCTTAGTTTCCACGACAAATTGACCGGATTGTACAACCGAGCCTATTTTGAAGAAGAACTAAAACGGTTAAATCATAAGCGAAATTTGCCTATTAGTATTATTATAGGTGATGTAAACAATTTAAAGATGATTAATGATACTTTCGGACATCAGCATGGGGACCATCTTTTACAAAAGATTGCCAATGTTTTGAAATCCTGTTTTCGGAAAAGTGATGTAATTAGCCGTTGGGGTGGTGATGAATTCAGTGTTATCTTACCCAATACTCCGAGAGAGAAGGGCATTGATATCATTTATCGCATTGGGCAGGAATGTAAAAAGAAGAGCACACTTACTCTGCCACTTAGTATTTCTATGGGGATTGCAACTAAGAGTAACATGTCTGAAAATATTTATGCTGTGGTAAGAGAAGCGGAGAGCAAGATGTATCGTTATAAATTGATTGATAAACAGGCAACCGATAGTTCTATTATTTCTTCTTTAGAAAAAGCATTACAGCAGAGAAAGTATGAAACAAAGGAGTATAGACAAAATTTTATAGATTGTGCAATTCAATTTGGTAAAATACTAAAACTAGAAAAACAGCGAATGAAAGATTTAAGGTTATTAGCGATGATTTGTGATATGGGTAAAATCGCAATAAGTGAAGAAATTATTCTTAAAAAGGGTTGGTTAAGTGAGAATGAATGGGAAGAAATTAAGAGACATCCAGAAATTGGTTTTAGGATTGCCAAGTTATCCCCGGAGCTAGCCCATATTGCAGATGCTATTCTGTATCACCATGAGTTTTGGAATGGTCTTGGTTATCCTCAAGGAATTAAAGAGAAGAACATCCCGATTCTTTCCAGAGTTATTCATATCGTCAATGCCTATCAGGCGATGATTCATGAGAGGCCATACCGCCAGGCATTGAGCAAAGAAGATGCTATTGCCGAGCTGAAAAAAGGAAAAGGTAGCCAATTTGATCCGGAATTGACAGATAAGTTTATTGCAATGGTGGAATGATTTTTTTCAGTGCCTCTATTTTAATTTTTATTTTTTACCGCAAAGTAATTTATCTCTACTTAACTTAGGTTTATACTAATTCAAAGTTAGCACAAAAATTAAAAACAATTTTTTTATTTGACAAAAATTTTCAATTATGATATACAAAAAACAATAGACTGACCGTCAGTCTATTTGAAGATTTATAAAAGGATTGAAAAATGAGAACAATTAAAAGTCCACATGAGCGAAAAAAAGAATTTTTAGAAACG
>CAZAJW010000015.1:0-1850 GCA_964485485.1 uncultured Atribacterota bacterium
AGAAGGTGATAATGGTTAAATAAATGGGTTTTAGAGGTTCTTAAAGCCACCCGCTATGCGGGTGCGATTTTTAGTGTTGCCTAATAAGAATTCAAGCCCAGAAGATCCAGAAGATTTAGCAGTATATTCTTTTTTGCTTAGATAAATCAAAACTACAAAACCAGTTCCGCCCTGAAATAGTTAAGAAAATATAATGGAAATTTACAGAAATAAATTTGCGTTATTGGACATTTTGGGTTAAATTTCGAATATGATATAAAAGGAGGTTCTCATAATGGATAATTTAAAACCAGGAGATGCCTTGATAATTGTAGATGTGCAAAAGGATTTTTGTCCGGGAGGATTATTGCCAATTCCAAAAGGAGATGAGGTTATCCCTGTTTTTAATGATTGGATTACTGTTTCGGTTGATAGAGGAATACCAATATATGCTTCCCGTGATTGGCACCCTGTAGGGCATATTAGTTTTTCAGAGAAGGGTGGGCCCTGGCCTCCGCATTGTATTCAGGATAGCGATGGAGCCAAGTTTCATCCCGATCTAGAATTATCTGACTCGGTTATTAAAGTAACCAAAGGAGTGCGCTTTGATCAGGATCAGAATTCCGCCTTTGATCAGACTGGATTGGCTTTCCAGCTACATAAAGATAAAATTAAAAGATTATGGATTGGCGGTCTTGCTGAAGATGTGTGTGTGCTTGCAACTGTACTGGATGCCCGGAAGGAAGGATTTGATGTTTTTCTTATTAAAAAAGCCACCAGACCGGTTACACCTGAAGGCGGTAAAGATGCACTTGAAAAAATGAAAAATGCCGGTGTAAAAATTATTAATTAAAAGGAAAATATGTAAAATATCATAAGAGGTAAGAATGACGATAAAAATATTTCATACTGCAGATTTGCATCTGGGAATGCGTTTTGCGGGATATCCGGAAATACAGGATAAGCTCATTAATTCCAGATATGAAACACTGGAAAACATGGTTGCTATCGCAAATAAGGAAAAATGTGACCTTTTTGTTATTTCCGGTGACATGTTTGATAGGGTTACCATGAAGGTTAATGAGATTTTCAGGGCTGTAAAGGCGCTCAATGAGTTTGATGGAGAATTGATAATTATATTACCCGGTAATCATGACTTTTATATCAAGGATAGCAATCTGTGGGATGAATTCAGCAAACATGCCGGAGACCGGGTTCTGGTTTTAAAAGAGCCGGGAGTTTATGATTTAAGCCAGCATCATCTGAATATGAAAATCTATGCCTGTCCATGTAATTCTAAGTATTCGGCAGAGAATATGATTAGTAGGTTGGATTTAAATGGCATGGAAACTGATGATGCTATTAAAATAGGTTTGGCCCATGGCAGTCTGGGAGGAGTATCTCCTGATTTTGAGAAGACCTATTATCCGATGACTCAAAAAGAGTTGGATTCAATCAGGCTTGATCTCTGGTTACTTGGCCATACTCACTTAACCTGGCCGATAAATCCGGATAAAAATTCTCGAATCCTTATCCCGGGAACTCCTGAACCTGATGGGTTTGATTGCAAACACGCTGGCAATGCCTTTGTCATTACGATAGAATCTCCTTCAGAAATAAAAATACAAAAAGTCGATACAGGGAAAAACCAATTTATAATTAAAGAGATTTTCTTACATGATGAATATGGTATTAATCGAATGAAAGATGAGTATAGCAAAAAAAAATATCAGAATGCGATATTAAGATTAATTCTAAGAGGGAGATTAAAGAAAGAAGATCTGGAAAAGGCAGAAGAGGCAATAAAAGAAATAAGCAAGCATGTTTTGCTTCTTCAGACCAATAGAGATGAATTAAATGAGGAGATTACT
>CAZAJW010000016.1:0-26648 GCA_964485485.1 uncultured Atribacterota bacterium
GATGCCAGCGGCAACCAAAGCAGCGGCAATAGGCTCATCATTATAGCCTTCTAACTCATTTCCCTGAAAGGTGAAGGTAATTTTTTTCCCGTGCTTGAAATTCAGAATAGGATGTTTTTGAATTCTCATTGAAATTACTCTCTCTCATTTTTAAATATTTTTATAACAAAAGTATAATATAATATGATGTTATGCTTATTTAAAAAAACAGAGAATGAAATAAATTCATTTCTCTGTTTTTTTTATCTTTTTATTGAAAATATCATCTGATAATTTATTTTTTGGAGCAACCCTTACAATGTGTTTAATTAATTTTCGCACTATGAATGACTCTTCCTCCTGAATATATACCTAACAATGGATAACCAATCATATTCTGCAGGCTGAAGATGAAAAAACATATTAATTCAATAATAATATCAAAATAACCAGAAATATTATATCATTAACATAACTAAAAAAACAAATATTTTTACCATTAATAAAAAGCTTAAGAAAAGCTATCTGACAATTTTTCACCTGACGTCCAAAGCAGGCAATTATATTACTTAAAGATATTCAGTTAAAATAGTATAAAAAAGCAGAACAATAAGGTACCAAGAAAATTTTAAACCTCTCTTAAAAGTTCTTAAAGCCACCCGCTATGCGGATGCGATATTGATTGATAATCTATGATTATGATGAGGATTATATTAATTTAATTTTTCTTAAATATTTTTTGTGTCAAGTCACCTTATTCTACATTCTTGTACATAAGGTTCAGCCCTTTTTAGAATATCTTTCATTTTTTCTTCTGAATACGGCTTAATGTTCTTTAAGCGTGGATCTAACATCTCTTCTGACTGAATAAAATTTTGTAGTATATATTTTTGTGCCCCCATTATTTCTTTGGCAATATTTTCAATCATTTCTCTATTATGAAAACCGGGAACAATTGTTGTTCGGAATTCATAATCAACACCGGAAGCCATAATCAGTTCAATACTATTTTTTATTTTTGTTATAATTTGTTTGTCCTGGACCCCGATTGTTCTTGCATAATCTTCTGTTCGTAAACAATTTTTTATATCCATGGCAATATAATCAACTAAGCCTTGTTCTATAATTTTCTCCAGCATAGCGGTCTGGCTACCATTTGTATCTAACTTTATCTTTAGGTTATTTCTTTTCATTGTTTCGAGAAATTCAGTTATATCAGCATATAATGTTGGTTCTCCTCCGCTAAGGCA
The DNA here is from genome assembly GCA_964485485.1 of uncultured Atribacterota bacterium. Lineage (GTDB taxonomy): Bacteria > Atribacterota > Phoenicimicrobiia > Phoenicimicrobiales > Stramentimicrobiaceae > Oleincola. The sequence goes on from CAZAJW010000016.1 coordinate 1,230, forward strand.
AATACCATCTAAAAAAGGCTTTCTTTCAACAAGAAATGACAAAATATTTTCTTCAGGAATGTCTGGTAAAGAATAGGAATCAATAACCAAATCCGTGTTATAACAAAATGGGCAACGAAAATTACATCCACCCACATAGAGAGTTGATATAATCATTCCCTCCCAATCAATCATTGATGTCCCAATTATTTTCTTAATCTTAATCTTTCTTTTATCCAAATATTTTTTCTTTGATATTTTCAATTTTTGGAACCATACCTCTCCAGGCTTCTATTTCATTATTCTCGTTGTCCAGAAGCATTATTGTTGGAGTACTCATAACATTTTGCATACATGCTTCTGACAATCCTTCCACTGTATCAATATCACAATATTGTACTTCAAGTTTATCTTCAATCATTTCTCCAATTTTTTTTGCTTGCGGGCAATTAGGGCAATCTTTTTTCCAAAATATCTTTATCTTCATTCTATTTACAATCCTTTTTATGATAATTCTAACTAAACAATTTGATATTTTCCTGAGTTTCTATCTTTAAGCTCTCCAATCTTATTTTTATTCCAATTGCTAATCTTACTATAATATCCGACAATCCTGGTAATACCATAAACATTATCGCTATGACAGTATGGACAGGAATCAAGCAATCCCCGGCTAATTTTCTTACACTGATTGCATATGGTAAACTCCGGTGAAATGGTAAGCTGTGCAGAAAGTGTATTTTCCCATACCTTTTTTATTAAGTTATAAATGCTGTCCGCAGGAGGCTCTTTTTCTCCAACAAAAGCATGAATAATAGCACCGCTTTTAATGAGTGGATGAAATTTGCTCTGTTTAACTATTCTTGAGATAAGATCAATATCTGCAGAAGCTCCAAAGTGAACACTGTTGGTATAATAGCATTCATCCTCTAATGCGTTCCCCTTAACAACTGTTTTACTTTCTGCAAATTCCCTTAAATCAATTTTGGCCAGCCTGCCGGCTGCACTCTCTGCCGGAGATTCTTCTAATGATAATTTTATTCTATTTTTCGTCCCATACTCATTACACTTGATATGTAAAAAAGAAATGGTTCTTAATCCCTGGGCATATGTTTCATCATTCTCATGAAGTTGGTAATTTGTTAAAGATTGCATGGCCTCATTTAATCCGATTATTCCCACTAAATAGGTGCCTTTTTCCAAATCAACATAAGGTTCTCCATCCGGACTAATTTTACCAATCTGCCATAAAGGTCCTTCAGGCGAATTCATCATCTCTTTTAGAAATCGCTTCTTTTCCTGATGCGCCTTAATAACTAACTTAAGGGTGGACTCTATCTGCCGGAAAAAACAATTAAACAATTCGTTCTGACCTTTTACTCCTGATTGGCCATTTATTTCTCTTAAGGCTCTATAAGCACATTGTGGAAGATTTATTGTCACATTCTGAATACCTGAAAATCTTAACTTCTCTGGCTTTTTAATCATCTCAATATCTGTTATCTCATTTTTTAACCGGCAACAAGCAGAAAGAGTTACGCTATCCCTATCAAAAATAAAATAAGGTGTCCCGTTTTTAGAAGCAATTTGACAGGCATATTGTAGTAGTTCTCTTTCCTGAGGATTCTGAAAAGATTCATTATTAATATGTAAATCCATTTTAGGAAAAGCAAAAACTTTCCCATTGGAGTCCCCTTCTTCCCATACTTCCATTAAGACTTTGAGAAATCGTTGGGCTTCCTGTTCATATTCCTGATAAGTTTTGCCTGTATATTTACCTCCCGGTCCTATGGCAGGTACTTCTTTCAAATGTTCTGGAATACCAAGGTGGACATTAAAATCTAGGAACAAACTTTGCCCCCCTCGGGAAAAAGCATTCTGGGAACCGCTAAATATAAGATACTGGGCTTCCTGCTTCATTTCTTCATAAGACATACCAACCAGATAAGGAGCATAGAAGATATTGAGATAGGCAATACCTAAGGCTCCTGCATAATAAGCCTGCATTGATGATAAAAAAGTATTAAGGTGTCCGGTTAAAGTACGGGCATATTTCGCAGGTGAAGAGGCAGTATCCAAATTATCCAATTGCAATCCATATTTCTTGATATATTCCAACGAATGACCCGAACAGTATATCCGGGGGTATCCCAAATCATGTATATGTATCATCCCTTTTAAGTGAGCAGCTGCAATCTCCTGACTAAAAACTTCTTGTAACATATATTGTTTAATGGTATTTTCAGCAATGGCTAAATTAATTGCTTCAGGGTTATTATTAGCAATGTTGCTATTTTCTTTTGTTTTGGATAAAAATAATCTCTTTAAATCATAAGAGGGCATACCAATGATTTTCTGTTTCATCCATTTTTTTTCATAACCACGGGTAAACAATTCATTGTCCACCAGCTCTCTAATTAAAGCAGTAGAAATATTTTCAAAATTTAAGTTAAATATCTTTTCTTCTACATTCTTGGCAATTTTTCTGGCTGTACTTGGGGTAATCCCCGCTTCTTCGCACAATGCATCAATAATCTTGCTTCTATCCCATGGTGTTAGTTTTTCCCCAGCAGGGGTTGATACTAACAGAGACATCTCAGTACTATTCTTATATTTCTTTTCTCTCCCTCTTACATATAGCTTTTTTCTAATTTCATTTCTTGTGTTCCGATATATAATATAGGCTTTGGCAACCTTGGTTAGTCCTGAAGCAATAAGTTGTTCCTCAACAATATCCTGTATCTCTTCCACTAAAGGTATCTTTTTTTCGAAATTAACCTCCAAACGGTAAATTACATGATCCGTTATTTTACGTGCTTGGGTTTGATTTTTCTCATTTACTGCTTCCATTGCTGCTAAAATAGCATTATAGATTTTTTCCTCGTCAAAATTAACCAGGTAGCCTTCTCTTTTCTTAATCTTTTCAACCATTACCTTCTCTCCTAGCTTTTTGTTTTACTTTTTTATCTTTTTAATTCTGTTAATTTCTTCTAAAAAACTCCCTACATCTTCAAAATGCCGATAAACTGAGGCAAATCTTACATATGCCACTTCATCTATAGACTTAAGACGATTGATGACTAATCTACCTATAGTCTGGCTTTTCAACTCATTACTTGAACCTCGTTTTAATTTTTCCTCAATTTCTTCAGCAATCTGATTAATTTCATTCAGGCTAATCGGTCTTTTTTCACAAGCTTTTATAATTCCCTGGATAATTTTTTCCCGATTAAACACCTCTCGACTTTCATCTTTTTTTATAACAATCAATGGAACTAATTCAATCCGTTCATGGGTTGTAAACCGTTTATTACATTTTTTACAATATCTCCTCCGACGTATCACCAAACCGTTTTCCATTGCCCTTGATTCGATAACACCAGTCTCAGGATTATTACAAAAGGGACATCTCATCAAACACCACCATATTTAGAGCTATTTTTAATAATAATACCCTATATATGTAATGTCAAGGTAAATTTAACGCTATTATGGCTAAAAATATATAATCTTCAATAGGATTATTCTAACAAATAAGCAAATAAAAACAGTAATACTAAAATTAACACAAATCATGCCTGAGAAGAATAAATGAAGCTTTGAGGGTTTCAGGAGAGCAGTAAAACCAATTTATTTAACCATTACCACCTTCCTAGAAGGTGGTAATGGTTAAATAAATTCCCCTGAATTATTATCTATTTTTGCGCAAGAAAGTTGGGATTTCTAAATCATTATAATCAACATCATTTTTTATAGTTTCTTTATTTTCTTCTTTTTCTTTTACCGTTTCTATTGTTTCTTCTTTTGGTTGATTAACAATTCTTTCTTTAATGGTATTTTCTTTTTTTTCTTCAGAAGATAATTCATCAAAACCAGTTGCAATAACAGTAATTCGTAAATCTTCACCAAGCGCTTCATTGATTACTGCTCCAAAAATAATATTTGCATCTGCATTAGCGGCTTCCTGGACAATTTCCGCAGCCTGATTTACCTCAAACAGGGTCATATTTTTGCCACCGGAAATATTAAATAGTATGCCTCTGGCATCTGTAATTTTTGTGCCTAAAAGAGAACTATTTACCGCATTATGGGCAGCTTCAATAGCGCGATTTTCACCATTTGCCCTACCAATTCCCATGATAGCTGTTCCAGCGTCTTCCATAATCATTTTAACATCGGCAAAATCAACATTAATCAAACCAGGCTCAACAACAATCTCAGAAATTCCTTGAATTCCATGAAGCAACAATTCATCTGCTACTTTAAAAGCTTCCAAAACTGGTGTATTCTCGGCAATAATTTGTAATAACCTATCATTTGGAATCACAATCAAAGTATCCACATATTCCTTGAGAAGCTTAATTCCTTCTTCTGATTGTCTTTGTCTTTTAATGCCTTCAAAAGTAAAAGGCTTTGTAACAACACCAACTGTTAAAGCGCCTAACTCTTTAGATATCTGCGCAATAACAGGACTTCCACCGGTCCCGGTTCCTCCGCCCATACCGGCAGTTATAAATACCATATCAGAACCTTCTAAAGCCTTGCTGATCTTATCTTTGTCTTCCTCAGCAGCTCTTTTGCCTATTTCAGGGTTAGAACCACTGCCCAAACCCATAGTAATTCTACTACCTATCTGTATTTTTTGCTCCGCATTCGAAAGAGCCAACACCTGTGCGTCTGTATTAGTAGAAATATATCTTACACCATTTATCTTCTCTTCAATCATTCGATTGACCGCATTTCCACCGCCGCCACCAACTCCTATGACTTTGATGTCAACAAATGAACCAGGTCTCTCTGTTATATTATTCAAAATTAATCCTCCCTCCAATTTTTGGTGGTAAAATTTAGAAAATTATTACATTATTACAAATTAAGTATAGTGCCCGCATATCGGGTGACTTTAAGAACCCCCAAAAGAGGTTTAACTATTTATTAGCTTATTAGCCATTTTTTCTCTACTCTTTTCTCTTCATCTTCTGCTTATCTTTTAAAAGAGCTCTTACATACTATTTTTAGTCTCTTAGTCTATTTAGGATTTAAGTTAAAATATTTTTTCACTTATTATAACTTTATTTATAGTAATACCATTTTATTAACTATTACTACCTTTTTTAATGGTGGTAACAGTTAATAAAATATAGTTTAAAAAAAGTCTCTAAGCCAATTAGCTACTTTTGTAAAAAATGCAGTACTTTTTTTTCTATTTGATCTGCCGGAATCTGTCATTGCTTCTTGTTCAATAGCAAAATCAAGCAATCCCATAACCGTAGAAAATCTTGGTTCGTTAATCAGATCACCCAATTCTCCTTTGTATTCAGGTTTCCCCAGCCGGGTATTAGTATCAAATACTTTGCTGGCCAGTTCAGTGATTCCAGGTAGAAGGGCACATCCACCTGTTAAAACTACTCCCTGAGTAATCATATGATAATAATTTGCTCTTTCTAACTCTTCCTTGATTAAGCTGAATATTTCCTGCACTCTTGGTTCAATAATATCAACAAGATATTTCTTAGAAATTCTCTCTTTTTCTTCCCCTTTTGCTTTGGATATCTCAATTACATCCTCAGGAGAAATATAATTTCCTATAACATTACCATATTTTAATTTTAGTCTTTCTGATTCTTCAATAGAAGACTTTAAGCCAATTGCCAAATCGTTAGTAATCTGAATTCCGCCTAAAGGTAAGATAGAAGAATAAATAATATTATCATTAATAAAAACAGAAATATCGGATGAACCCGCTCCCATGTCGATCAAAAGAACTCCCAATTCTTTTTCTGTTTTACTTAATATGGCATTCCCGCAGGCAAGATTTCCAAATATTACCTCATCTACTTCTATATTAGCCATTTCCATGCATTTTAATAAATTTTGAACAGCAGTGACTGAGCCGGTAACAATGTGGACTTTCCCTTCCAATCTTGAACCTGCCATTCCCAAAGGATCTAATATGCCTCTTTGCCCATCTAAAATAAATTCTCTGGGCAAAACATGGATTAACTCTCTTTCCGGTGCAATAACGCCAGCCTTTGCAGCTTCTATCACTTTTTCAATATCTTCTTCCCCAATCTCTGGATGTTCCTTAGATATCGCAATAACTCCCTGGCTATTAAAAGAAGAAATATGACTTCCGTTTACAGCAACAACAGCAGAACTAATGTGAACACCAGCCATTCGTTCTGCATTGCTTACTGACTCTTTAACTGCTTCGGCCGCTTTGTCCAAATCAACAATAACTCCTCTTTTAACACCTTTTGATGGAACAGAACCGACACCAACAATTTCGACAAGATTATCTTCACTTATTTCAGCGATAAGTGTATTAGTATTGTTTGTTCCAATATCCAAACCTGCTACTAGTATTTCACTTTTCATAGACGCCCTCCTGCATGCTATATCATGCAATAAATTTCATAATTATCAGGGGAAAATATCTGAAACACCCCTTTTTTATATATTAATATTCTTTAGAGATTAATTGAATAATCCGCTGTAAAATAACATTCTCCGAGAACCTATTGTTGTATTACTCTTTAAGTATAATTGACAATCTCTCTTTATACTTCATGTTGATTTCCTGAATTGGTGTTTCTTCTTGAACAACTTTCTGTAAGGCTCTTTCTAACAAATACCATTCATCAACTAGCTGGTCGCCATCTTTTATTCTTACCCTTATTTGCTTGTTCTTATAAAATAAAACATGCTCCTCATTTGAAATAACTTGTATCTTGTAAAATTGATCGGGAAAAATATTTTCTAATGCATAGATGATTCTTTGAATATTTTCATATTCCTGACTGTCGATTATATCACCAGGCTTTTTATTGCTAATATCCAACCCTGTTACGATATATAAATCGAAGTCATCATAAAATTGTTCTGATGCCGACAAAATTACTCCCTCTTCACTTACCAGGTAAAAGAGCTCATTGTAATTTAGAATTATACCCGGTTGGCGTTCCGTAATATTAATAATTAGCTTATCTGGTAATATTTTTTTTATTGATACATCGGCAATCCATGGATGCTGTAAAAGGCTTGAACCGGCTTTCATAGTATTAAAATGAAATAAATTAGTATGAAACTTTATTCCTCCTTGTGTAATAACTGTTTCACTGTTGAGATAATCATTACCATCAATGTTTATTTCTTTTATGTCAAACCAGGTAGAAGTAAATATAAAGTAGAAAAAATTCCAGCCGAGAAAACCAATTAGAATATAGCAAATCAATACTTTAAGAAAATTCACTTTTCTAATACTGTGATTTTTTTCTGGCCGAACCTCTTCATAATCTTCTGAATTCTGATTTATGATAAAGCTAATTCCTCTTGTCTAATGAAAATTATTGGTCATTACTAAGACCAATTATGTCTATTTCTTTTTCCAACATTATTCCGAAAGTTTTCTCAACTTTTTTCTCAACTTCCTCTATTAACAATAATATATCCTTAGAAGTGGCTTTCCCCCGGTTAATAATGAAATTAGCATGTTTTTCAGAAACCTGAGCATCTCCTATTGACAATCCTTTAGCTCCTGACTTTTCTATCAGAAAACCAGCAGGTTGTTTTTCAGTATTTTTAAAAATGCAACCTGCGGTCAGGGATTCAATAGGCTGATTTTTTTTTCTTTGGTTATAAAAATTCTTTATTCTGGAAATAATTTTATCCTTACTGTCTTCAACCATTTCCAGGTAAGTTGCTATAATAATATACTTTTTTATTCCTAAATCAAGACCCCGATAGAAGAAGATAGATTGGTCTGTATCAATTTCTATTTTGTTATCATTATAATCAAATACGACTATTTTGCGGACAATATCGGCTATAGATTTATTCCCGAAGCTGGCGTTGTTAAATACAGCACCACCTAAAGTACCCGGTATATGGGCGGCAAATTCCAGTCCGCTTAGTTCTTTCTCGACCGTTTTTCTTACTAAAGCCGGTAGGAGAATCCCGGCACCTGCTTTTATCATTTTACCAGAATATTCAATTTTGTCGAGAGTTCCGGAAAGTTTTACAACCAATCCTCTAATACCTTCATCCGGAACCCAGATATTGGAACCATTACCAATAATATAGATAGGTAATTCATGTTTTGAAGCAAAAAATATAACCTTTTTTAATCTCTCTTCATCTGTGGGAATACAAAAAAAATCGGCAACACCGCCGATTTTCCATGAAGTATGATATTTCATTAATTCATCAATTTTTATCTCTTTTTTTAATCCCCATCTCTCAATTTCTTTGCAAATCAATTCACTATTAAACATTAACTAACTATACCCACTTTTGCTTCGATATTTTTCGATTCTTTTGCAAGTTCTTTCCCTATCTTCCAGACATCTCCTGCTCCCATAGTTATCACAATATCACCCTTGGATATTGAATCTAATAAGAAAGAAATGGTTTTTCCTTTCCCTGGCAAATAGTAAACATTATCTTTTTTATATTTTTTTATTTTCTGATAGACTAATTCAGCTGAAATACCAGGAATGGGTTTTTCATTTGCAGGATAAATATCATTAATAATAACAATATCAGAATCCTGAAAAGCATTTCCGAATTGTTCTAACAACAATTTTGTCCGACTATAGCGATGTGGTTGAAATACAGTAATAATCCTGCGTTTAGGCCAGCCTCTCCGAATTGCCTCCAGAGTTGCCTTGATTTCAGAGGGGTGATGACCATAATCATCTATAATCATAAGCATTTCATGAAAATTAGCAATAAGCTCCTGCCGGCGTTTTACGCCCTTAAAATGAAAGAGTATTTCTTTACTGTCTTCAAATTTAATCCCAAGCTCCATAGCAGTAGAAATTGCCGCAAGTGCATTAGATATATTATGATATCCAGGAATATTCAACTTCAATGTTCCTAATTTCTTATTTTTAAAATAGATATCGGATATGGAAGAATTTTTATCCAATCTGGGATTAACCGCCTTCAGTTGAGCATCTTTATGAAAGCCAAATGATATTACCCGTTTTTTAGAAGATTGATTCTTGATGACCTTTCTTGCGTTAGGACAATCATAGCCAAATATAATACACCCATCATTAGGTATTTTGTAAATAAATTTTTCAAAACTCTCGAGAGTTTTTTCAAGGCTTGTAAAATAATCCAAATGGTCATTTTCTATATTTGTTACAACTGCTACATTGGGATTAAGCAACAGGAACGAACCATCACTTTCATCCGCTTCCACAACCACATAATCACCTTTTCCCAATTTAGCATTCCCACCAATATCATTAACTTCTCCTCCAATGGCAATAGTCGGGTCCAAATTCATTCTCTCTAAAATAAGACTTATCATTGAAGTAGTCGTAGTCTTTCCATGAGTCCCCGAAACAGCAATCCTATAATTCTGATTCATAATACGGGAAAGCATTTCAGCTCTGGGAATAATCTCAATTTTGTCCTTCCGGGCAGCTATAACTTCTTTATTTTCTTCATTGATTGCCGAGGATATAACTACTAAATTTACTCCTGAAATATGACTGCCATGATGGCCTTTGTAAATCATAGCACCCTTATCTGTTAATCTTTTGGTAATAATGGTACTCTGTAAATCTGAGCCACTGATTCTGTATCCTAAATCTAATAAGATTGAAGCAATCCCGCTCATCCCTGTTCCACCAATGCCAATAAAGTGAATACGCTTTCCTTCAATGTTCATAAATACGCCTTTCTATTTTACTTATAAGAAAACTATCATTTCTCATAATAGTTTACCTTATTTTATTTATTATTCAAAGATATTTTTAACAAGATTATTTTTCTTTTCTTACATTTTGGAAGATTGAATTGATTATTTCTTCAGCAGCCTTTCGATTACCCATATTCTTGCTGTTTTGAGCAAGCCTTTTTATCCGTTTTTCGTTAAGCAATAGTTGTGATATTTCCAAAGAAAGTTTTTTCTCAGATAGATCATCTTGGGTTATTATAATTGCAGCATGTTTATTCTCCAAATTTCGTGCATTATATAATTGATGGTCCCCGGTAGCATATGGGTATGGTATCAATATTGCAGGAAGACCTTTTGCAGTAAGCTCCGCAACTGTAGTAGCGCCTGATCTGCAAATAACCAAATCAGCAAGTTCATAGGCATCTTCCATCTCATATAAATAAGATAAAACATAAATATTTTTTTTATATTTACAATTAGTTAACATTTCTTTAACTCTGACATAATCATCTTTTCCACTAATTATTAAAATTTGCCATCTATCCCAAACGGTTTCATCAATCAAATCCAGGCAATTTAAGAAAGTTTTATTAATAATACTCGCTCCTTTGCTCCCTCCAAAAACTAAAATCGTTTTCTTGTCACTATCCATTCCAATTTTCTTGATTAGTTCTTTTTTATTGCCCTGCCAGATTTCTTCTCTTACCGGATTCCCTAAACAAACTGTTTTATTCTTTCTCCAAAAATACTTCTTTGATTCAGGAAAACTAATAAATACGATTCTACTGGTCAATGATAAAATTTGATTGGTTATTCCCGGTATGGCATTTTGCTCATGGATAAAAGTTGGAATACCGATTATAGACGAAACCAAGGCAACCGAAGAGCTAACATAACCACCAGTACCTATCACCAGATCAGGTTTAATATTCTTAATTAATTTAAATGAACTAATAATTGAATTAAGAAAAAGAAATATTGTAAAAATATTTTCCAGACATATCTTTCTTTTAATTCCTCTAACTTTTAAAGCAATAAATTGGTATCCCTCTCTGGGAATAATTTCTGCTTCCATTCCTCTATTACTTCCTATAAATATTATTTCATTCTTCTTATCTTTTTTCTGCAATTCTCTGGCCAGACTTATTCCAGGATAAATATGCCCTCCTGTGCCTCCTCCGGTGATAATAATTTTCATTTTTTAAGATGCCCCATTTTTTTCTACAGTATTTTTGGAAATATTCAAAAGAATGCCACAACAAAACATATTTGCTATAAGTGATGAACCACCATAGCTTATAAATGGAAGACTAATCCCGGTTGTTGGAATTAATTTTGTTACCACACTGATATTAACCAACGCTTGAAAGACAATCAAAGAAGTAATGCCGGCTGCTAACAATAAACCGAAGGTATCTCTTGATTTTAATGAAATCAAAAATCCTCTCCATAAGAATACAAGAAACAAAATGATAATAACAAGTGCTCCGATAAAGCCTAATTCTTCACCAATAATGGAAAAAATAAAATCAGTATGCTGATCCGGAAGATAAAAAAATTTTTGCCTGCTTTCGGCAATGCCTACTCCAAATAAACCACCACTTCCAAGAGCCAGAAGAGACTGAATAATATGAAATCCACTATTTAGTGGATCTCCCCACGGATTAAGAAAAGAAAGCAATCTTACTCTACGATAATCCTTTCCTAACGCCAGAATCAATGCCGGTGGTACCAGCAGAATAATTAAAGCAAATAACTGGGTAATTTTACTTCCCCCTATAAAGAGCATTATAAATGAACAACCCATAATAACAATAGCAGTACTAAAATCCGGCTGGCCAAAAACCAATAAGAAAATAAAAACTGTGATAATAAATACTGGCAATATACCCCAGACAAAACTACTAATATCTTTTGCTTTTTTTCTGGTTAAACAGTCGGCAATGTAAAGTATAAGGGCGATTTTGGCCATTTCTGAAGGCTGGAAAGAAAAAGGTCCAATAGTAAGCCATCTTTTAGCCCCCCTGATATATCTGGCAAGTCCCGGTAAATAAAGCATCGTTAACAAAAATATTGATAATAACAAAATAGGAATAGCAAATTTGCGCCAAATATGATAATCAATTCTTAAAGCTATAAAAAAAACAACTATGGCGATTACACTATAGGCTGCTTGCCGGGTAAAAAAATAAAAACTGTTACCATACCATTTATAAGCCATAATATAGCTGGAACTGAATACCATAATAATACCAATAGTGAGCAGAAGGAATATAGTAGCCAGCAGGATATAATCAGGCTGTTTTGTCTGAGATAAATTCATTTTATCTAACCATCCCCTGTTCATTCTTGTGAATAATCAATTATTAAAAAGGATAGGCAAGTAATCCTATCAGGGAAAACATCAATCCTGTTCCCCAAAATAATGTAACAATATGTACTTCTTGCCATTTTAATAACTCGAAATGATGATGTAATGGACTCATTTTAAAAACAGGTTTTTGTATTAGTTTAATAGATAGAACCTGTATAATTACTGACAATGTTTCAATAACAAAAACACTACCTATTAATATTAAAAAAAACTCGGTGCCGGTTATGACAGCAATACCTGCCAGGGCGCCTCCTAAACCTAGAGAGCCAACATCACCTAAAAATATTTTTGCCGGATGAAAATTAAATAGCAAAAATCCGGCACATGAAAACATGATTATCAAGGAAAATATTCCCAAATTATTTTGACCCTGGGCAAAAGCAATCAGGGTAAAAGCAATCAGGGCAATTATCATTAGTCCTGTAGCTAGACCATCTAAACCATCTGTAAGGTTAACTGCATTTGTTGAAGATATAAAAACAAGCGCAACAAAAGGCATATAGACAATTTTGGAAATAAATAAAGAATCCTTTAAAAAGGGAATTATTATTGTCTGATTAATAGACTCACTTTGAGAAAACCATATTAAAAAAAAGACACAGATAGCAAATTGCATAACAAGCTTTGTCCTTGCCTTTAACCCCAATGATCTGCCTTTGTAGAATTTTATGAAATCATCCAAAAATCCAACAAATCCAAAAGCACACAATAAGAAAAAAATAACATATACAACATTATCCTCAGGTTGATAATAAAATAAAGAAAAGGCTACAGAAAGAAAAATCACCAGGCCACCCATAGTTGGGGTGCCCATCTTGTGTTGATGTAAATCAGGCCCTTCTTGTCTGATTTTTTGTCCCACTTTATATTTTCTTTGAAATTTTATAAAAATGGGTACCATCAATATTGGACTAATAAAAGCAATAAACAATGAAATAATAATTTTAAGCATTACGAGCTTTCTCCCTTGTTTTTTCCTCTTGTTTCCAATAACTAACAATTTCCTCCATCTGCATATCCCGCGAACCTTTCAGAAAAACAATACTATTTTGAGGAAGTTCTTTTATCAATTTATTCGCCAGTCTGTTTTTTTCTTTCTTGTTAAAACAATAGATTTTATCTCCTGCCATTCCCTGTTCCTTAGCACCCAGAGCAATGTATTTTCCATATTTTCCAAACCCTATTAACATATCAAAAGAAAGATTTGCTGTTATTTTCCCTATTTCTTTATGATAATCATGAGATCGATTTCCCAGCTCCAGCATGTCTCCCAGTACGGCAACCTTGAACCGGCCTCCCGAAATACCAGCAATACTCTTAAGTGCTTCTTTTACTGCTGTCGGATTAGAATTATAACAATCCTGTATCAACATTATTCCCCGGCTGAATGACAAATTCTCCATTCGCATTTTCGGAGTTTTAAAATGAGAGATACGATTAATCATTTCATCAATAGGTATATGCATCTTTAAACCCGAGGCCAAGGCAGCCAGACAATTATAAACATTGAATCGTCCTAATATAGGTATAAAAACGTGATGCCTTTTCTCTTGAAATTGAATCTCAAAATGAATACCTTTTTCCTTCTCTTGTGTAAAATTCGCAGCTCTTAATTGGGCTTCCGGATGAAAACCAAAACTAACTAATTCATTGTGCGGTGATATGCAATTTTTAAAATAATCAAAATATGAATCATCACGGTTGAGAATAGCTGTTCCCTTATCTTTTAGTGATAAAATAATTTCGGATTTTTCCCTGGCAATATTATCTCTACTATCAAATAAACCAATATGTGCTTCACAAACATTGGTAATAATGGCAATATCCGGTTTTACAATATTGGTCAGTTCCTTTATTTCTCCCAATTTGCGTGCAGCCATTTCTATAACCAATATATCATGATGTGAATCAAGATTAAGAAGAGTCAATGGTACCCCAATTTCATTATTGTAATTACCTTCAGACTTCAAAGCATGATATTTAGAATTCAATAAATGAACAATCATTTCCTTGGTGGTAGTTTTACCATTGCTTCCGGTAATACAGATATTCACTGGTTTAAATAGGGAATGGTAGTGATGTGCCCATAATTGCAGTGCTGATAACGAATTATCAACCAATAATATGGGCTGAACAGGCTCTTTAGGTAAATTATGTAAAGATTTGTGTGGCTGATAAAAACTTTTTTCAAGAACAATAGCAGATGCTCCTTTTTCGATAGCTTCCTTTATAAAATGATGACCGTCATGTTTTTCTCCTCTTAAGGCAAAAAATATTTCGCCTGACTTGATTGTCCTGCTATCAATTGAAATATTTAACCATTTTACATCCGGATCTCCTAATAGTATCGCTCCGGGTATCACCCCGACTAAGTCTCTTAATCGAAACATCTATTTATCACCCTTTTTTGTTAATATTTTACAGACAACCTCTTCATCATTATGATAAATGATTCGATCCTGGTATACTTGCTGATTTTCGGGTCCCTTCCCGGCAATCAGAACGATATCGTTTTTTTCAGCAATATGCAGGGCATGTTCAATTGCCTGAAAACGATCTAAAATAACCCTATAACTGCTATTTTTAACTTCTTTTAAGCCTTTTTCTATTTCTTTAGATATTTTTTCCAAATTTTCGCTTCTGGGATTATCAGCAGTAATAATGCTATAATCACTATGCATCCCAACCACCTGACCCATTTTTTTTCTTACCCGATTGTCTCTCTCGCCCCCATGTCCAAAGACAGTAATAATTTTATTCCTTGGGAAAAGTTCCAATGTTTTTAGAATATGTTCTAGTCCATGAAAATTATGAGCGAAATCGATAATGATTGTATATGGTTGCTTATAGTCTAAGATTTTATATCTGCCCGGGGCTCCCGGAAATTTTTGAAAAGCTCTGACAATAATGTCTAAAGAAATTCCCTGGCTTGCCGCAGCAGCAATTGCTGCCAGGGCATTATACACATTGTATTTTCCGCTCATGTTTAATAATATTTCTACATCTCCAGCCGGAGTCTCTGCCCTAAAACGTGTTTCTTTTAAATTTATACTTAAATTACTGGCACGAAACATGCATTTTTTTTCAATGCCATAGGTAATCTTATCTACCTGGAGACAATCAATAAATTCATTTGCATAAATTTCGTCTATATTGACAATCCCTCTTTTCTGATAAATATCCTTTTTTGAAGAATTCAGTGACTGGAACAATTTTTTTTTGCTATCCAGATAATTTTGAAAATTTTGGTGAATTTCAAAATGTTCATCACTGATATTGGTAAAAATAGCTACATCAAAATCACATCCTTCAACTCTTGACAGGCTAAGTGAATGTGAAGAGACTTCCATAATACAATAATCAGTATTACCAGAAAGCATTTCGCAAAACGCTTTCTGCAAATCTAAAGACTCCATAGTAGTCATTTTGGAATCTTTTGGCTGATGGTTAATAATGTTTTCAACTGTTGTTAACAAACCAACTTTTTTATTTGCTTCCTCAAGTATTGCTTTTAACATATATGCAACTGTCGTCTTCCCGTTTGTGCCGGTAATTCCTATTACCTTTAGTTTACGTGAAGGATAATCATAATAGCGATTTGCCAATAAGGCCAATGCTTTTCGTGTATCTTTAACCTTTATAACACTAATATCCTTATTTGTATTTATGGAAATATCTTTTTGCAGCAAAATTGCCCTGGCTCCTTTTTGTATAGCCTCGGGAATAAACTTATGTCCATCTACAACAAAACCATCAATACATACAAATAGATAACCCTCTCTAACTGTTTTAGAGTTTTGAGATATTCCGCTAATATCAATATCAATATTGCCTTTAATTTTATCTATCTTTAAATCTTTAATTAATTCCGATAATTTCAATTTCTCATCCTATATTATTATCTAATAAAAATTCACAATTTCTGTTAGTGAAAACATACAAGGAATATCTTACTGAATATCTCCCAAAAAGTAAAATAATTTTCAGTAATCTTTATTCAGGAGGAATTGAAAGATAAGGAAGTGTCTTTGAAGCAATTTCCTGAAAAACCGGAGCAGCCACTGTTCCACCATAATAATAACTTCCCTTAGGTTCGTCCAGCATAACCAGAATAGCAATTTCTGCATCATGACTGGGAGCAAAGCCCACAAACCAAGAAGTAAACTTTTCATTAGAATATCTTCCTAAAGAAAAATCAAATTTTTGGGAAGTACCTGTTTTTCCGGCTGCTGTATAATTTTTCAGTTTTGCCCTGCTGCCTGTTCCATCATTAACAACTTCCTGTAAAATATTCATCATAGTATTTGCCGTATTTGGAGAAACTACCTGTCGCACCTTTTCAGATTGGTAATCTTTAATTACATTATACTCTGAATCCATAATTTCTTTTATAATTAGCGGTTTCATCAAAATTCCATTATTAGCAATTGCGGCTGTTCCCATAACCAATTGAAGTGGAGTTACCGATATTTCCTGGCCTATAGACAGAGAGGCGATAGAAATTTTAGACCATTGGTTTACCGGCCTGAATAATCCAGGGCTTTCGCCAGGTAAATTAATGCCGGTTTCTTCTCCAAAACCAAAATTACGAATTGATTCAGCAAAAATATTCTCATCAATTCGCGTACCCACCTCAATTACCCCAACATTACAGGAATTCTTCACAACTTCTGTCAAATCTTGATAACCATGAGGGTCAATATCTCGAATAACTGTACCATGGTATTTAATCCATCCCTTACAGTTAAAATGATCATTCAGGCTAGCATAATTATTATCCAATGCAGTAGCAATTGTAAAGATTTTAAAGGTTGAACCGGGTTCATAATTATCTGTAATTGCACGATTTTTCCAATAATCTTCCGGTGATATTTGAAAATGATTAAGGTTATAACTAGGTTTTGTAGCCATACTTAGAATTTCTCCCGTTTTAGGACTAACCACTATTGCTACTGCTGATCTGGGGCGATACTGCTGATAGGCTTTTTGCAGGGCCTCTTCGGTAATATACTGGATAACTTCATCAATTGTTAATACAATTGAATTTCCGTCTTTCGAAGGCTGCATCCTTTCCGTGCTTAGGGGTATTTTTTCTCCCGATGCATCTCTTTCCATTACAACTAAGCCTGGCATACTTTTTAACTCATTATCAAAATGCATCTCCAAACCCTCCAGTCCCTGGTTATCAATGCCTACAAAACCAAGTATGTTAGCAGCTAAAGAATCTTTGGGATAATATCTCGTACTCTCGGTTACAAAATTAACCCCTTCCAATCCCATTTTTTGTATTTCATCATAATCATCTGAAGACAGTTTTCTTCGAATCCAGACAAAGTATTTTTCTTTTTCTAACCTTGTCCTAATCTCGGAATATTTGACATCTATTTTTTCTGAAAGAATTCTGGCGATTTCATCAGGATTATCAACCTTATAAGGCATGGCAAATAAAGATTTTGAATCCACATTTACAGCTAATTTTTTTAAATTCCGGTCAAAAATGAGACCTCTTTTGCCATCCAGGATATAAGAAACAACATGCTCTCTTCTGGCAAGTTCAGTCAGTTTACTGCCCTCTACAACTTGTATTTGAAATAGGCGGTAAATTAATGTTAAAAAAATAATAATAAAAGCAATTATTAATAGATGAACTCTTTTTCTTTTTTCAGTCAATAGAAACAAAATATTGTGCCTCGCCTGTTAAGATGTACAATCAATAATTTTATTGGTTTTTAAATATTTGTAAACTAGCAAATTCCCTCAGGAAATTACCCGCCTCTAAATAATTCGACCTTTGTTCCTCCTCAGAAGGCTGGCTGGCAACCGTGGCACTATTGATGTTGGCAGGAAGCATGGCAATAAATTCTATCTTTTCCGGTCTGCTCATTCCTAATTCCTGAGATGCTATTTTTTCAATCCTGGTTAATGAAGAAAGGCACTCAACTGAATATTCCAGCTGATAATTTTTTGCTAATAGCTGTTCTCTTTTTTGTTCAAGATCAATTGATTGGTAACCTAATTTCATCAACACAATATTGCTGCATATATAGCTAATCACTAACAGGCTAACTATAATAATAATGAATAGAAAAAGAGAGAATGATGTTTTATGATCTTTTCCCTGAAATTGTATATTTTCTTCATTGAATATGATTTCTCTCATTTTTCGGACACTTCCTCTGGAAATATTTTTTCAGCAACTCTCATCTTGGCGCTACGAGCTCTGTGGTTTTCTCTTATCTCATTCTCAGAAGGATAGATTGGCTTTTTTGATAATATCCTTACTCCATAAGCATTTAGCTTAAGATTATCTGTATTTGCCATTTCTTTGAAAGTATGTTTAGCAATTCTATCTTCCAAAGAATGATATGAAATTACACATATTCTTCCCTGCGGCTCTAACATATTAACCGCATCTTCTAACGCTCTTTTTAATACATTCAACTCATCATTTACTTCAATTCTTAAGGCCTGGAATACCCTGGTAGCCGGATGTATATGCCATCGATTTTTTTTATATCTGGCATAAACATCTGTAACCAATTTTGCCAGATGTTTGGTTGTTTCAATCTGTTTTTTTTCTCTTTCTTTAACAATCATTCTGGCAATTGACCGGGAAAAACGTTCTTCTCCGTATTTACTGAATATTCCCCACAATTCTTTTTCTGAATAACTATTTACAACATAACGGGCATCAAATTGCTTGCTCAGATCCATTCTCATATCTAAAAAATTATCTTCCAAAAAACTGAAACCCCTGGATTTATTGTCAACCTGATGAGAAGATAAACCCAGATCAAACAATGCTCCGGTAACTCGTTTATAACCCAAATCCTGTAATAATATCTTTAAATCTGTAAAATTACTTTTCACTATAATCACTTTATCCTGATAAGGTTTTAATTTTTCTCTAGCAAATTCTAAGGCCTCAATATCTTGATCCAAACCAATAAGTAAGCCATCAGGATAAATCTCTTTAATTATTTCTTCTGAGTGACCACCTCCTCCTAAAGTGCAGTCAAGATAAATTCCCGTTTTTTTAGTAATCAAATAGTCCAGCACTTGTGAACACATCACCGGAGTGTGAAAACTCATCACGAGTCTTGTCCTTCTTTTTCATAGATACGTTCAGCAATATCTTCATAGGAGTGTTCTGTTTCTTCTGCATATCCTTCCCATTTTGTTAAGTCCCATATCTCAATACGTTCGAAAACACCTATTATCATGACATTTTTAGTAATTTCCGCATAATCTCTTAGGTGTTTAGAAATAACTACTCTCCCCTGCTGATCAAAATGACTAACTAATGCTCTGGAGGCTAATGTCCTTTTAAAGGCCCGGGCGTCTTTTCTACCCAAAGGGAGTTCTTGAAGGTTGTTAGCTAATTTCTTCCATTCTTCCATAGGATAAACAAAAAGGCATTTATCCAATCCGAAAGTTATGATAAAATTATCACCTAAATCTTCCCGAAAATTAGATGGCATAATTATTCTTCCCTTTTTATCTAAAGAATGCTCATACTGACCTAGGAACATCATATTTGCCACTTTCCTACACTTTCCTCCACTTATGCATATAGTATACTACATTTGAATAAAAAAATCCTCTTTTTTGAAAAAAATATTTTTAAAAATAATAAAAAATATTGATGATAAGTAAATATGATTTTTCAGTACTGTTAGATTAGATAGTTTATTTTTAGGGCACTTAAAGTATTTTATTTTTTTAAAAATAATAATTGGTAGGTAATTATAGTTATGGAGTAGTTAGCCTGTTTTTATCTGAATAAAAAAAGAGAGGCATACATTTATAGTATGTCTCTCTTTTTGGCAAGTAAATCATAAGCCGAGTTCTGTCATTATATTTTCTTCAAGTAAGAAAATATAATGTGGTAATCATCTATCTAGGGTATAAGTTACCTCATACCTCAAGCGATCTACCCGGAAACTTATAGCGGACCACTACCTGCTTCCTTCTTGATCTTGCTCCAAGTGGGGTTTACTAAGCTTATTGGTCACCCAATAACTGGTAGGCTCTTACCCTGCCTTTTCACCATTGCCAGAACGGCTGTTTCTTTTCTGTAGCACTTTCCCGGGGTCACCCCCGCTGGGGATTACCCAGCACTCTGTCCTATGGAGCTCGGACTTTCCTCAGACTGAAGATTCAGATCTGCGATTACCTAATTTACTTGCCAGTAGTAGATAAGCCTAGCTTGTCTACTATATTACCAGAAATTAGAAAAAAAATTAAGGGGTTTCAGGGGAAACTATTCCCCTGACGAAATTACCTTATGGTAATTTATCTTACATTATTAACAATACAAAATACCTATTAGATTACAGATAGCATGTTAATTATTACTTATTAATGTATTTGAACTCAATACTAATTTAAAAAGGGGTTTCAGGGGAAGCTATTCCCCTGACGATAAATGAGCATAGCTCATCTCTCTTTCCATACTAATATTCTATTACAATTTGGACATGTTATCAACATGTCATCTCTTTGTAGATGATAAATTATATCACTTGGCAAAGACAGGTTACATCCGCTACAGGTAGACCCATCAATTTCTACAATAACCTCCCCTTCTTTTTCACTCCATAGCATATTGTATCGGTCA
Source organism: uncultured Atribacterota bacterium (assembly GCA_964485485.1). Classification (GTDB taxonomy): domain Bacteria; phylum Atribacterota; class Phoenicimicrobiia; order Phoenicimicrobiales; family Stramentimicrobiaceae; genus Oleincola. Next base: position 21,894 of record CAZAJW010000016.1, read on the forward strand.
ATTAATTCCCTATCATTGATTTTATCAACTATCTCTGTTCGTCTCTTCTGCTTTTCCTCTATAATTTCCTTAATTTCTTTGTCCTGCTGATTTACTTCTTCTTGTCTGCGCTGAAGCTGTTCACCTAACTTAGCTATTTCTTTCTCAGCTTCGCTCAAATCTATTTTAAAATCATCTTCTTCGTCCATGAGGACTAATAAGTCCTCTTCAATCTTATCCCGGTCTTTTTTCAACAATTCTATAACTTTCTGTAATTGTTTTAATTCTTTGATATCACTTGTTTTTCCACCATAAAGTTCATTCTGATGCTTTTCGATTTTCGTATTAACTTCCTTAACATCAATTTCTTTTCTCTTTATCTTTAATCGCAACTCTTTTAGACTTTCTTTTTTATCATGGGTTATCTTTTCGATTTTTGCTTTCGCATTATCAATTTCCTGAATTCTGGCAGGAAGCTTTTTTTGTCTTTTTTCCTCCCTGACAATATCTCTATCAATTTCCTGTAATAATAACAGGGTATATAGTTGCTCTCTCAACAATTTCCTCCTTCGATTATTATGGTAAGAATCTGTTTGAATTCCTGAAATAAAAAAAGCCTTACTTTAACTATACTAAAGTAAGGCTTGTATCATAGCGTATTCCTCGCTATTATATCTTTTAATCTTTTAGGCAATCCGCCCGGATTGTTTTTCATATTATACTCTCTTTTTATTTAACCTTATCTAAATACTGGTGGGCCCACCCGGATTCGAACCAGGGACCGGCCGGTTATGAGCCGGCTGCTCTACCAACTGAGCTATGGGCCCGAGCAAAATTTCTCCTTTAAAAGTATAGCAGATATCAATCGAAAGTCAAGAAATATATCTCACAAATAACTAGGTATGGGCAATATATCCATTTCTTAATTGTCCACAGGCTGCATTTATGTCCTGTCCTTTAGAATGTCTAATTGTTACCGGTATATGGTTCTCCTTTAATATTCTTTGAAAAATATAAATTGTTTGTTCATCAGAAGGCAGTAAATTAGTTTGGTTATCAATAGGATTATAAACAATCAAATTCACTTTGGCATCGAAATCAACAATCAGGTCAATCAACTTATTCGCCTGTTCAACAGAATCATTAATTCCTCTTAACATGAGGTATTCAAATGTAACCTGGCGATTTTTCTTTCTTGCATAATTTCTGCAGGCATTTACCAGTTCTTTCAATGGGTATTTATTATTAACAGGCATCAATGCTGATCTTGTTTTTTCGTCTGCAGAATGCAAAGAAACAGAAAGCTCTATTTGCATAGGATATTTTGTTAATTTGACAATTCCCGGTATAATTCCACAGGTTGAAACAGTTATTTTTCTGGCACCAATATTGATACCCTGTTTTGAGTTGATAATCTGGATTGATTTCATCACATTATCATAATTATTAAAAGGCTCTCCCATCCCCATAAACACTAAATTATGAATAATTTCTTCGGTCAGCCTTTGAACAGACAAAATTTGTTCAATGATCTCTCCTGTTGATAAATTTCTTTTAAAACCACCTTTTCCACTTGCACAGAAAAGACAATTCCATAAACAGCCTACCTGTGAAGATATACATATTGTATTTCTTTTCTTATTTCTAATTAAGACACTCTCTATTAGCTGACCATCATTGAGTTGGAAAAGATATTTCTCTGAATCATCTTGTGATTTTTTAACTTTAATACATTTCATTTGCTCGATAGTAAATTCAAAATTCAACCAATTAAGCAATTTTTTTGGCAAGTTATTCATTTCCTGAAATGAACTTACTTTTTGTTTATACAACCAATGAAATATCTGTCTAGCCCTAAAAGATTGGAATCCTTCTCTTGTTAATTTTTCTCCCATCTCTTTTAAACCTAGCCCCTTGATATCTATCTTTTTCTCCATAAAAACCTTTTCAAATTAAATCAAAATCGATGGAATTCTGTAGATAAGCTTAGTCTAAACTGATAACCCCATCGATTTATGTTATAAAATAACATATTATTGTTATTTTTCTTTTTCTTACACTTTTTTATTTTTTACTATATATTATGTGCTAAAATAAGCTATTATATATCAATCAGCGGGTTTCATTTCTTTCATCATTTCCTGAAAATCTTCATTCCCCTCCATCATTTCCGTAAATCCTTCCATCATTGCTTCAATATCCTCTTGGGACATGGTTTCACCAATATCACCAGAAGCAGGCACATCCTGGGATGACTCGGGGGTTCCTCCAAACATAGGCTCCTGGGCTTCTAACAAAGTACCATCAAATAATTCATCAGGCAAACCGGTATTAATTTCTGTGTTGGTGACTACAATTTCCATTTTGCCTATGGATTCTAACATACCTGAAAATTCCTCTGAAAAATCTTCTTCATCTTCTTCAAAGGATTCAATAGAAGTATCATCAAATTCATATTTTGTGGATACAAGCATTTTATGCGAAATCAGCATTGAACCAATCGGACGATAATCCTGAAAATCAACATCGGTAATAATATCCATTACCACAGTTTCACCGTCTTCTGTTGAAGTTGTTTTTGTAAGATTTTGAGATTTTAGTGGGACTAAATTTTCTTTATCTATCCAATATATTCCCTGCATCTCTATTTCAGCATCTTCTGGCATATCGGAGCCTGCAACTCCCTCCATTCCTGCCATCCATAAAGCATCATCCAGCTGAATTTTATAAGCATCTTTCCCATCAATTCTTTCATCACCTAAATAACTGGTTTTCTCCGGTCTAAACATTTTCCATACCTGCAAAGAATCAACTCCACCTTCTTCCATTTCTACTTCACCAGTGGCCGGATCAATTGACCAGCTATATTGTCCATCATAGATATTAACCGTATCCATTCCCATAATACTGGTTTCCATACGGGACTTAAAAACTTCCTGATTATTTACCTTGGCTTTTTTATAATAAGTAATGGTTTTTATGTTAAAAAATCCGCCTTTCATTTCCTGAACAATCGTTAAATCCTGAATTCCACTAATTTGCTTTTGGTAACTTCTTTCCATCTGCTGAATAATGGTATTGATGTTGGCCGAAACTATTATAGGAAAAATAAGCAAGAGAACAAATAAAATCAAAATAATACGTACTGTACAATATCCCTTTTTCATCCTATTATCTCCTTTTAAAATTAGTAATAGTAAATATCACACCAGCATAGCGGGTGGCTTTAAAAACCCTTAAAAGAGGTTCACCTATTTGCTACTTTTTTGCTCTTTTTCTTTCGATATTTTTTATTTAAACTTTAGCCGTAATATTTCTTAAGTAATTTAACTTCCTACTTTGGACTTCAGGTGAAAAACTGTCAATCTCTTGGACCAAATATTGCCGTGCCGATTCTTATCAAATTAGCGCCTTCCTCAATTGCAACTTTATAAGAGTTAGTCATCCCCATGGACAAATATTTCATGTTAACCCGTTCTAAGTTTAATTTTGATAAACTGTCAAAAAGGTTTTTTGTTCTTCGGAAAAAAGGACGAGGCTTCTCAGGATCATCAAAACGGGGACCCATGGTCATTAATCCTTCTAAATGAATATGTGAAAGTTTGGAAATATCTATAATTAATTTTTCCATGAAACCCTCAAAATCTTCATACTCAGCAGGCTGTATCCCATTTTTGGTAAATTCACTTCCAACATTTATTTCCAATAAAATAGAAACAAAATCCTTTCCAGCCTTCTTCACTCTCTTATCTATATCCTGTGCCAGCTTTAGAGAATCTACTGTTTGAATGACATCGAAAATTGGTAGTGCCTTATTAATTTTATTTTTCTGTAAATTTCCGATCATATGCCAGTTGACTTTTTTTACTGTCATTGGATGAAGAGATTTTATCATATCCTCTGCTTCTTGAACATAATTTTCTCCAATGTCTGTTATCCCTGCCTCCACCAGCTCTTCTACCTCTTCGGTTGTTCTTGTTTTAGCAGCAGCAACAATCCTTACATTAGAAGGGACTTCTGACCTAATTTTTTGGTAATTTTCTTTAATAGTCATTTAATATCATCTCCAATAATATTATGACTAATCATCTCCAATAATATTATGACTTAATTTAAACCCATTTTCAAGGATTATATGTAAGAAAGATTTACTTTTGGTTTATTATGATGAACCATAACATATTTTTGGTGATGATTACATAGATAAGAATTGTTATTCTTTCCGCTTTTGGGGATGTCCCAATACCTCATAGACTATATGTCCTAACCTATTTTCTCGTTCTTTGTTAATAAATTTCTTTCTTTTGGAAGCTGCCTTAATAGATGTTTTTTGTTCATTTATCTTCAGGGTAGGTATTTTTTTAAATATTTGCTTATTTTGCGGTTGTATTAAGTCTGTTCCTTTATCTTTTATTTTGGTTATTTTTTGCTCTGATGTAATTTTTGTTCTTCGATCCCAGGAAGTTCCTTCTATGAGCCGTCTAAACAATTCGGGATCGGGATAATAAGAATTTACTTCTCTATTATACTTTTCTGTACAATTTGTTCTCCCTGAATCCAGTTCTTTTTGATATTGGGCATCTTCTTCTATTTTCATTTCATTCTCATCGTGATATGTTATTTTTTTTGGAAATAGATTCATCCATTACCTCCATCACAATAAAAAATAAAAGTCGGTAACCTGGCAATCCTGGCTATAAGCTTTAGACCCATAGTTTTGCGCCCTATCCTTTCAGATAGTTTGCCTTTTTCAACTTAATTATTTAATAGAACAAT
>CAZAJW010000017.1:0-1619 GCA_964485485.1 uncultured Atribacterota bacterium
AGAATGGTAGTTGGCTGTACCAATAAAACAGAGCAACAAATTGGTTTCTTTGTAAAGTATGGATGTGACCATCTGGCAGATTTAATGCCTATTATAGGATTATATAAAACACAAATCTATCAACTGGCTAAATACCTGGAAATACCTGACAGGATTATTCAAAAAGAACCTTCTCCTGATTTGCTACCAGGTTTGAACGATAAAACAATGATAGGGATGCCCTATGAACAGATTGATTTGATTCTGCTGGCAAAGGAAAACAACTTACTTCCGGAAAAGATTAGTAAATTGACCGGGATCGAACTGGATAAGATTAATTATATTTTTGATTTAGTTTATCATTCCAAAAATATGAGTTATTCAGATTTCTCCATTTTTTAGTAATGCTATTTTCTATTTTAATTGTTTTGTTTTATAATTAGACTATGCTATAAGATTTAAAATCGGAATTTAGTTAAGCCTTTTAAAAGAATAAGAAAGAGATAGGAGGTTATTAACATGAAATTAACCAGTCTGGAATTTGAACATGAAGAATATATTCCCAAAAAATTTACCTGTGACGGAGAGGATGTTAGCCCGGCATTGATGATTGAAGATATACCCGAAGAGGCAAAAAGATTAGCCCTTATTGTTGATGATCCGGACGCTCCGATGGGAACCTGGGTACACTGGGTGGTTTTTAATATCCCTAAAAAAGATGTCATTGAAGAGGGTGAAGTTCCAGGCACCCAGGGAATTAATGATTTTGGTAAATTACAGTATGGCGGACCATGTCCCCCATCCGGTACCCACCGTTATTTCTTTAAACTGTATGCTCTCGATGAGAAACTTGATTTAAAGGAAGGGTGTCATAAGAAGGACCTATTAAAATCCATGGAAGGACATATTGTTGAAGAAACAGAATTAATTGGTCTCTATCAGCGCAAGTAAATATCGCACCCACAAAACTGGTGGTTTTAAGAATCCCTAAAAGAGGTTTAACCTTTTCTTGATTGCTTCTTGTACTGATTTTTTCTTATATTTTAACTGAATATTTCCAAGCAATATAACTTCTTGGATTTCAGATGAAAAATGATCATATGGCTTATCTTGATATTTTTTATGGTTAAATAAACTGTTTTAAATCAGGCCTCTTCTTTTCTAAGGTAAACTACCTGTCGGTTGAAGGGTATTTCAACACCCTGAGAATCAAAATGATTTTTGATAAGCAGTTTTAATTCTCTTTCGGCTTCCCAATGCATCATTGGTTTTAGTTTGGCAATGAGACGAATGGTTATACCTGAGGCACCTAATGACAGAACTCCCTGTACGACGGGTGGTTCCAATATAATATCTTTATTTTTTTCTGCCCACTGTTGGCCAATAGCCTCCAATTCTTTCATTCCTTTTTCAATATCCTGTTCATAGGCTATATCAACTTCAACCATAGCCCTGGTCCATTCTTTATTATAATTACCAAAATTTCCAATCTGTCCGTTGCGAATTGTCCAAAGCTCACCGGAAAATTTACGCAGCTGGATATGTCTTAAATTCATTGATTCAACTGTACCGGTATGAGAGTCAGTAGTAATCACATCTCCGACTGAGATTGTTCCATCAAGTAGAATAAATATACCTGA
>CAZAJW010000018.1:0-6074 GCA_964485485.1 uncultured Atribacterota bacterium
CCCATAGGAGTTTAAATCTTTTGACGCCGATAGAATATTGTAGTAAGTTAATAAATAATAAAGATCCTGCTATGTTGCAGATGTACTGGACGCAAACAATTGCTATTCTTATTCTCATTTTACTGTTAAAATTTACTTATCATTGCTTACTCTGTAATTTGAATTAATTTCCCTAATTTTTGAGGTAAGGAAAACTACCCACAAGTAGTTGACACGAACAATTTCTCCAGGTACTGGATATCCAGCTGGTCTTCTGGTATAGTCACTTGTAGAGATGGTAATGTAATAGTTAACTGTAATTCTTTCATTAGGTAGATTTACCTCCTTTTAGAAAAAGAATGTTATTTCTTTTTCTTTTAGTTTGTTCTATGAGGTAAGTCTACCTTTTTTGTTGACCTCTTAACAAGTGATATCCTAGAAAAACCCTACTAAAATTTTACACTATCAGATATTTTGGCAATTTCAGTAACGATTACTTATCACCTGCATCAATTAGAAAAATTAATTACAGACCTGCGTAAAAATAAGGAAGCTGAGAAAATAAAAATAATGGTTGGCGGTTACCCTTTTAATGTTGATAATCAATTATGGAAAAAAATAGGGGCAGACGCCACAGCCGGACAGGGACAGGATGCGGTATACCAGGCGAATCGATTAATAAAGGACAAAGCCAGGAATAATGGATAATAAATTTTTACCAAGTGATTACCTTATAATTGCCGATAGGCAAGGGTTGATACAGCAGATTATCGGCAGAGAAGGTGATTTTTGCCATAAAATGGTGGGAAGAATGCTCCCTTCAATAGTAATCCCTGACCATTTTCAGAATATGATGAATTTTCTAATAAACATAAAGGATAAAAAAATTGATGTTGGTTGGGAGTTTTTTTTACAAGAAGGATCAAACAGGGTTTTGACTATATTTTCTGGAATACTAATTGAAAAGAATAAAATATTAATTATTGTGCAACACCCCTTAGACAGTATAAACAGATTACTGCCAGAGGAGATGAAATTAGCTAAAAAAACCTGCAAGAAATTATCGAAAAAGTATTATCTGAAAAAACAAATAACTTTAACTAACGAAGATGATGACAGGCAGGATGAATTTTATCAGCAATACAGCCAGATGAATAATGAATTAGTCAATCTACAACGGGAAATGGTCAAGAAAAACAAGGAAATAGAAGAGGAAAAGAAGCGTTTTACCCACTTTGCCAGCATTGATACATTAACCGGTATTTATAATCGCAGAATAGGAATGGAATTATTAGGAAAAGAAATCAAAGCAGCCAGGAGAAGAAATTCATTTTTAAGTATTTGCTTTCTGGACGTAGATGGCTTGAAAGAAGTCAATGACCAGTATGGCCACCAGGAAGGTGACCGATTATTGATGAAGGTATCTGAGACTATTAAAAATAACATTCGCGGGTCAGATATTTTTTGCCGTATGGGAGGAGATGAATTTCTTATTATCTTCCCTGATAGTAAAGAGGAAGAGGCAGAAGAGGTATGGCAAAGGATTATAATCGGATTTAATAATGTGAATCAAACAAAAGCGTTTCCGTATCCTTTACAGGTTAGTCATGGTATTGTAGAATGCCAGAAAGGTTGTTTTGAAGAGGGGAAAGAGATTGACGGGCTGATTGAGCTGGCAGATAAAAAAATGTATCAGGAAAAAGAACAGCATACTAAATAGGCCATCTGATAGCTGTGTTTTCTGTTTTTCCTGATAACGGAAAAGGAATAAAGCAATTAATCGATGCTGCTGATAAACCCCTATGTATGGCTAAGGATAAAGGCCGCAAGTGGGTTTTCACAGCTTGATTTGTCAGGTTGTATATGCATATGTAATGAAGCTATAATTACATAGCAATACAACATATTAAAAAAATGTGAAGGAATATCAGAAATATGAAAAAACTGAAAAAACAGGAAAAAAGATCTGGACTTTTCAGGAAAAAACTGGGTAATAGTTTTTCAAAAGAAAACAAAAAGAATAATAATCCAGAAAAAACTGTGTTATCTAGAGAAGAACGTCTAAATAAATTAGAAGAATTATTTCAGCAGGGACGCCAGGAGTATGTAAATCTTTTTAATGAATGTCCGGAAGCTTTGGTTTATACCAATATTGATGGAATTATCATGAATGTGAACAGGTGTTTTGAAAATCTGACTGGTTTTTCGGAAGAAGAAATTAAAGGTGATTCACTAACTTATTGTCTTAAACCTGAAGACAAAAGTGGTTTCGAAACAGTAAAGAGTGCCTATGTAGAAACATCTATTATTTCTAAAGATGGATTCAGAATCGAAGTTTCAATAAATAAAGTTCACAATCAAACAAAAAACAGGTTAGCAGGGATAATATTTTCTTTCCGTGAGATTTCTCATTTGCGCAGGGAGCGAAAAATAATTAATTCCCTGTATCTTATTTCTCAAATAACAAGTATGGATATTCCTTTACAGGACATATACCTGTTAGTCCATGAGCAGTTGGGGCAAATTATAAATACTACAAACTTTTATATTGCACTGGTAGATTCTGAGAATGATGAAATCGATTTCCCCTACTATACCGATGAAGCAGCGGGAGACAATGAGACATTTATCAATCGCTATTGTTCTTCCCAAAGCATTTTCCATTATGTGTTAAAGGTAGGCAAACCCGTGTTGATGGATTTCCAGCGATACCGTAAGATGCTGTCATACGGATATATCGAACCATGGGATGTCATGACAAATACCCATCTCTGGTTGGCTGTGCCGTTAAAGGTTGATGAAGATATCATTGGTGTTATTGCCTTGCAGAGTTATGATAATGCCCGCCTATATAGTGAGAAAGATATTGATTTACTGGAATTTGTTGCCCAACAACTATCAGCGGCTATTTACAAAAAGGCTTTAAAGGCCAAAATAAAGAAGTTGGAACTAGATTTAGAACAAACAGATTCAGATAAAGATAAAACTAATTTAGGTCCGGATGAACAACCCCTGAAAAAACCAAATCCACCATTGCTTCAGGACAATAGTAAAAATGTAATTCAGGATAAATAAAATGCAGAAAATAATTGATGATTTATTATAATTATTATACCTTACATCGTCCTTATCGTTCAGGTTGTTCCTTGGATTAAGTTTTGCAGGAGCTAAGATAAAACAAAAATAAATTTTATGATGCCCGGGTTGTTGATATTTGCATTGACCTGTGCCAAAATGAAAAATATTCTTTTGTAAGTAAAGAAAAGTATTCCATGGCTTCATGATATAATTGTGATGAGTTTAAAATGAAAGGGGTGGTAAAATTGGCCAGTAACAATTCTTCTCTTTCCCACAAAACTCCCTGGCAGATTATTAATATCTTTGGTTTTTTAGTTGTTTTGTTAGTAAATGGATTGGCTAATGCGCTTCCTTTAGGGGGCAACAGCACTGGAGAAATTTCTGACCTTTATCCTAACTTATTTACCCCAGCTGGATTGACTTTTTCTATCTGGGGGGTTATTTATTTGGCTTTAGCTGTATTTATCGTGTACCAAGGGCGGGATTTATTTTCCAAAAAGAAAATCAAAATGCCCTATCTTCAGGCAATTGGCGGCTATTTTCTGCTGAGCTGTCTTGCCAATGCCGGATGGTTATTTGCCTGGCATTACCGACAAGCCCTGCTTTCTCTAGCAGTTATGCTTTTTTTACTGTTTTCATTGATTATGATTTATCTTAAGCTGGATATCGGTAAAAAACCCGTTGATTCAGCTACCCGTTATTTTGTCCATTTACCTTTTAGTCTATATCTAGGCTGGATTACAGTAGCTACTATAGCCAATATTTCAGCAGTATTAGTTCATTATCAGTGGGGTGGATGGGGGTTATCAGAGGTCTTCTGGACTATTGTAGTAATCCTTGCAGGGACTGTGATTGCTCTTATTAATATTTTTAAAAGAGGGGATATTCCCTATAGTGCGGTAATTCTTTGGGCTTATCTGGGGATAATCATAAAAAGATATTCTGTAAGTGACCAACCTATTATGTCTATCGTTTATGTGACCGGATTGGCGATGTTTTTGATTGTCGCAGCACTTCTTTTCTCCAGGAAAAAGGCCAGTGAATTATAACAGGATGGTTGAGTACATTATTGAACAATATTAGTAAAAAAGAAAGAAGCTTCTTAACACTTAAGTTAAGAAGCTTCTTTAATATGAGCTTTAATACCGGCTAACTCTCTTTGCATCTCATTACAGTAAAGAGAATAATAATCTCGATTTTGCTGATTTAACTGAGTTAATGTCTTCTGGACAATAGAAACTTGCTTAAAAATTTGCTGATAACCTTCTTTTTGAGTAGTGACCAGCTGCTGCATAAACCGGTCAATCCGAAAAATTAAAAAGATTGACAGGGCAATAGGAAATCCCTGGTTGGCAATCATTTCTGCTAAGTTGGTTATATCCATCTTTCCTTTTTCTCCTTTTCCATGTTATTTCCGTTATTCCTGCCAGCGCGCTTGCTTGGTAGGGCGAACATCCAGGTGCAGGAAATTATGCTCAGGATAAAATCCGATTCCCGGAAAACCGATTTCCTCTGCTGTTTTTAAGAGATTTTTCAAGGAAATATCAGGCACATGGATATCTGCCGCCATACCAAGGAGATGATAGCTGTTTTTTACTCCGCCGACCTCCCGGTTATAGACAGGACAGCGATAACCGGAAGTAACTATGATTGGTTTACCAATTTTATACCTTAAACCTTTTATTTTTTGCAGTAGAAGAGGATGTAACATAACCCTTTTGCAACAGGGACATTGAAACTCATCCAAACAGAAATATTCCGCTATCCGAAAGTGATTGATTGAGTTTATCAAAAGCATTTTAGGTGTATTCCGCTATTTTATTTTCTGGAAATCGTCCCGATTGATGAAAAGACTCTTTCTTTAATATTGATTCATAGTGTTCCCTGTTCACCCGATGAATATTGGCTTTCATCATACTTTGCAGCTCTCTTGTTTCCTCAGCTTTTAAGATTATTTTCTTGCCTTCCAGAATTTCCAGCAGTTTATTCCAGGCCTCTTCCCATTTTTTGTCACCTTGGCCAATACCAAATTCCTCTTCTGCCCAGAGCATGGCTGTCAGTAGTGCCTCTTTAATAGTCTCAGTTCGATCGTTTCCCAGTTTATTTTTTAAAAAGCCGAAACCAATAGAAACAGCTAAAGCTAGTAGACCCTCCAATAGAAATTTACTTAATAAAGTTTGTATCATTTTTTCTCCTTTTTGGTAATTTTAATAAATATTATTTTCTATTTTAAGTTTTTTAAGCTTAGCTTGCCGGAAGCCATAGGGCTCCGGCAAGCTAAAAAATCACACTATCATTTCCCTATTCAGAAATGAATAAAGATTTATTCGGATACATCCATAACATCAGTAGATTGATAATCGAGGATACGGGCATTTACTTTTTCAACTAAATCATTTCCTTTATTCTGGAAAATGTTTTTAGTGAGAATGGTATCCATGACTGCTTCGATAGCTGCATCCTGAGCTGCCAGATCAGCATAATCTCCGTCATCTAAATTTTTGGGATTATCCAGTGTTAAATTAACCAGGTTGCCATCACTATCCCTGAATTGCATATAGAGTCGCTTATAGCTGGTAACATCACCAAGTGTTGTAGACATGTTTTCCTCCTTTCTTTAGATTAAATTAAAAGTTATCTTTATCAATTTTTGTTAAGAGGTTAGCTGAACAGATTGGTTTAACCTAATTTCATCCAGGCTATAATTTTGCAAGCTTGCTAACTGGTTGGCAACGTCAAACACATTCTGTTCGGTTGCTGCTTCTTTGACCTTGTTAAAGCTTTTGGTTTTGATTATAGGATTTCCAGATTCAGGATCTGTTCCGGTAACCAACCTGAGCTGTAAAACAGAGTCATATGGTACAATTACTACTGGCATCTTCTCACCTCCTTTCGTTTTTTGATTGCGGGTAACAATCGTGGGTAAAAGTTTATAGTTTTTAGTTTTTTGTTTTTAGTCAAGTATTAAAAAATATTTAGAAGTTAGTATTTGGTATTTAGCATAGAGATTGCAAAAA
>CAZAJW010000019.1:0-2002 GCA_964485485.1 uncultured Atribacterota bacterium
GTTAAACCTGGATACCAGATATAACCATCTTCATCAGGTTGTGCCATATGCACATCACTACCACAAATACCACATGCTTTTACCTTAATCAAGACATCAGTGGGATCAATCTCTGGAATATCTTTTTCTTCGATTCTCAGCTTCGGATTACGCCATACTTTACTTCCTAAATAGGTTAATTTCCCTTCTACATCCTTGGAACCTAATTTAAAATCAGGTTTAGGATCCCAGGTAGCATCTAGAACTACTGTTTTCATTTTTTTTGCCATTTTAATTCTCCTTTGGTTTTTTTAATTAATTTTAAATAGTTGCTTGATATATTTATGAAATCAAAATATATCTATTTTTCTTCTGAATACTTACGACAAGATTTTCTTTCAATTAATTCCGGTTTTATAAAGATGTTTTCATGACTTACTTTGTTCTTTATTCTTTCCAATAACTCAATAATAGCCAAATATCCCATTTCTATCATCGGTTGACGAATTGTAGTAAGAGGGGGTGACAAATAAGAAGCTAATCGAATATCATCAAACCCAACAATTGAAAAATCATTGGGAACATCATAACCCTTCTCTCGCATTGCTTCTATCGCACCAACTGCCAACAAATCATTGGCGGTAAATACGGCAGTAGGTAGATCATTAAGCTTTAAAAAGTTATTCATTACAAGATATCCCCCCTTGATTCTAAAATCACCTTCTCCTACATATTTCTTATTAAAGAGGATCCCATAATATTGTAATGCTTTCTTATATCCTTTAATTCTATCCATAGCAGCAGTTGTATTATAAGGACCAGTTATATGCCCAATCCTCTTATGCCCTAACCGAATAAGATACTGGGTAGCAAGAAATCCTCCTGTGATATCATCAATAGAAATTGAATTTTTTTGTAATCCTTTAATATTTCGGGAGAGTAGCATATAAGGTAATCGTCTTCTTTCTAACTCTAAAATACTCTTATCCCGAAATTTTGCAGTAGCTAAGATTAAGCCATCTACACGCCTTTCTTCCAGTAATCTTAAATAAGTTATCTCTTTTTCAAGACAATCATCTGTATTACACATAATTACATTATATCCATGTTCATTAGCTGCATCTTCAACCCCTCTTGCTAATCCGGCAAAAAAGGGGTTGGCAATATCAGGTATAAGCATTCCAAATGTACGTAATTTGTTTGTTTTCAAACCTCGGGCAAGTGCATTAGGAGTGTAATTTAATTCTTTAATTACTGATAGTACTTTCTCCACAGTTTTCTGACTAATACTTGAATTTCCATTTATTACCCTCGATACTGTTGACGGATGAACTCCAGATGCTTTTGCTACATCTCTAATTGTAATTGTTGCTGTCATTATTCTGTCTCTTTCTAAAATTACAGTATTTTTGTTCTATCTAACAATTCAATAATTAATTGTTATTTATTTCTACAAATTCCTTTTTAGTAAAAGATTCTTTGGCAGCATACCCCATAATCGCCGCCATTTTTCCATCGTATCCACTCACTGAAGGACTACTATCATTTTGAATACAAGCAACAAAGTGCTTCATCTCATTTATGTAAGATTCATTATATCTTTCTAAAAAGAAGTATAATGGTTTGTCACTTGTAGTTGATTCTTTTCCGTATAAGCTAACCTCAGTCGGCTTTTTATTAACTACCTGGACACATCCTTCTGAACCAAATATCTCAATTCTCTGGTCATATCCATATACCGCCTGTCGGCTGTTATCAATAATACCCCACCCACCATTTTTATATTGAAAAGTAATAATGGCAGTATCTATATCATTATATTTGCTGATTTCCGGGTTAACCAGGCAACTTCCTACTGCCATAAGTTCTTTTACTTCATCATCAAGGAGATAGCGGATCATATCAAAATCATGAACTGTCATATCCAAAAAAATACCACCTGATACCTTGATGTATTCTATTGGCGGTGGTGCAGGGTCTCGACTGGTAATCTTAACAATATGAGGTTTACCAATTTTACCCT
>CAZAJW010000020.1:0-6121 GCA_964485485.1 uncultured Atribacterota bacterium
AATTTTTGTTTTTTTAATCAGTTTTTAGTTAAATACAGAAAACATAGAAAAATCGTTTTCAGTTTACAGTTAAATATAAATGCAAAACTACTAGTTGAAAAAAGTTTTCAGATCATTCCCCTCTCCCCTCGGAGGGAGAGGGTTAAAGAATATCTATCCAACGAATTGTTTGCACAACTCTTTAACCTCATTTGAAACTTGTTCTTTTACTTGGTCATTGTCAATATTACTAATTACCCTGTCTATCAACTCGGCAATAATTAACATTTCTTTTTCTTTCATACCACGAGTTGTCATGGCTGGAGTTCCAACACGTATCCCACTGGTTATCATGGGAGGTTGAGTATCAAATGGAACCGCATTTTTATTTACCGTAATACCTGAATCTTCCAGAGCTTTTTCTGCTTCTTTACCATTGATACCCTTATTTCTTAAATCAATCAACATAAGGTGATTATCCGTACCACCGGACACTAGCTTGTAATCCATTTCCATTAATTTCTGGGCAAGTGCAGTAGCATTTTTTTTGATTTGTTTTTGATAAGTTAAAAAATCTTCCTGCATGGCCTGTTTAAAACAAACTGCCTTGGCAGCTATAACATGCATCAAAGGACCACCCTGAATGCCGGGAAAAATGCTTTTGTCTACCTTTTTTGCCAGATCCTGCTGACAGAGTATTAAGCCACCTCTGGGACCCCGCAAGGTCTTATGGGTAGTGGTAGTTACAAAATGACAATATGGAATCGGACTAACATGTTCCCCTGCTACAATTAAACCAGCAATATGGGCAATATCAGCCATAAGATAAGCGTCTACTTCATCAGCTATTTCCCTAAACTTTTTAAAATCAATCTCCCTCGGATAGGCACTTGCACCAGCCACAATCATTTTAGGCTTATTTTCCAATGCTAGATCTCTTAACTGGTCATAATCGATACGGCCGGTCTCTTTTTTTACTCCATAAGGAATAATATTATATAATTTTCCAGAAAAATTAACCGGACTGCCATGAGTCAAGTGCCCCCCATGTGATAAATTCATTGACAAAATTGTATCACCCGGTTTTAATACACTGAAATAAACAGCCATATTGGCCTGAGAACCGGAGTGAGGTTGTACATTAGCATGGTCAGCTGAAAAGAGTTCTTTTGCCCGGTTAATGGCTAGAATTTCTACCTCATCGATAAATTGGCATCCACCATAATATTTTTTCCCGGGATAACCTTCAGCATATTTATTAGTCAAAACAGAACCCTGTGCCTCCAACACGGCATCACTGACAAAATTTTCAGAAGCTATAAGCTCCAGAGTATATTTCTGTCGTTCATCTTCCTTTTGGATAAGTTGATATATCTCATCATCGGTTTTTTTTAAGTTCATTTCTCTTCCTCCTTTTAAAATGCCTACGGCAATATTATATAATTCTCAACATAAAATATATCCAGAAATAAAATATTAAATAATAATATCTTCAATTTCCCCGTTTTGGTATTCAGAAACAGATACTTCCTTTGGTAGCAAAGTCAATACTTCATAACCTTTTTCTGTAATGAGAACAGTATCCTCAATGCGAACTCCACCAATACCTGGCACGTAAATGCCTGGCTCAATTGTCACAACCATACCAGGCTGTAGAATAGTTTTATCATAGGGACTAAGCCGAGGTGCTTCATGTATATCAAGACCAACTCCATGACCCAATGAATGGCCAAAATATTCACCATAGCCACTTTTGCTTATCATGTTTCGTGCAAATTCGTCTAATTCGCAACAACTTTTACCGGGACCTACCTGCTGCAATGTTGCAATCTGTGCATCTTTTATAATATCAAAAATCTTATTCTGTTCATTACCGGCATTTCCCAAAATAAAAGAGCGAGTACAATCAGAATTATACATCCTATACAGACAACCGAAATCAACAATAATTAATTCCCCTTCTGCAATTTTCTTGGAAGATGGCTGTCCGTGTATAAGCACTCCTCTCTCTCCAGATGTAACTATCAGATCAAAGGCTTCTTTGCTTGCACCATTTTTTCGCATATTATAGTCAAGGCAGGCAGCAATGGCAAGTTCAGAAATATTATTTTTTATGGACGGAATTGTTTGCAAAAAAGAATTAGTTGCAATGTAAGCAGATTTTTTTAATAGCTCAATTTCATGGGAATCTTTTATCATACGTAATTTTTCAACAATATTTTCAAAAGGAATATATTTTAATTCAGGCATAAGAGACTGATATCTCATATAATCATTAACCAGAAGTGATTCTGCTTCAAAACCTAGTTCTTTAATTTTCAATTCTAATATTAACTCTCTCAATGATTCAGTTTGCGCATTAGCTTGTTTCATATTCTGAATAATAATTCGACAATCATTAACTTCCTGCTTTGCCTGTTCGGTATAGCGAGAATCAGTAATTAGATATCTTCTATCCGGTGTTGATATCAAAATGCCTTCTCCGGTAAACCAAGATAGATAAAAAACATTCTTGGGATTTGTTATCAAAAATGCAGAAATATTTTTCCTGATATTGTTAATTTCCTGCCAGAGCTTTTTGTTTCTCTCTCTTATCAAAGTACAAATACCTTCTTTCTACAATTTAGTAAGCGATGTATAATTATACAAATATTTGCTGATTATTTGCAAATCTTTTCCCCTATCAGACTATATGGGTAAGCTTTCCTTATTATTACATCTATCCATTTACCAATATCCTGATAATCTCCATTTATAATAGAAATATTGCCATCTATTTCTGGCGCTTCAGCGCATGAACGACCTAATAATATTTTTTTATTTTTCTGAGATATTTCATCAATTAACACACGTTTTACTTTCCCAATCTGCTCAGTCTGTAATTCCAGAGAAATCTTCTGCTGTAAGGTCATCAATATATCTAACCGTTCTTTCTTTATTTTTGCTGGAATCTGATCGGGAAACTTATTTGCAGGGCACCCTTCTTCGTTGTAAAAAGGGAAAATCCCTACTTTTCCAAAACGGTATTTTTTTATAAATTCATACAATTGTTGAAAATCTTCTTCTGTTTCCCCAGGGAATCCAACAATAAAGGTGGTTCTAATAGTCAAATTGGGAATTTTCTTCCTTAATCTTTCTAAAAGTTTTAGAATATCCTTTTTGCACATTTTCCGATTCATTTTTTGTAAAATATTGTCACTTATATGTTGTAAGGGAATATCAAGATAGGGACATATCATAGGATTCTGGGAAATTGTCTCAATCAACCTATCATCATAATGAGCAGGATGAGTATATAATATTCTTATTTTTGTTTCATTTTCATGATTTACTTTAACCATCTTTTGCAATAAGTCTGTCAACATAAATTTACTATAATTATCCATTCCATAAAATGTGGTATCTTCTGCAATCAATATTATTTCTTTTAAGGGGTAGGAATTAATCAAATTTTTGGCTTCAGAGATTATAGATTCAATGCTACGGCTACGATATCTGCCCTTAATTTTTGGTATCAGACAATAGGAACAAGCGTTATTGCATCCCTCTGCTATTTTCAGATAAGCGTAATGTTTTGGGGTAAGCAAAAAACGTGGTGAATTCTCATCATAAATATAACGGGGTTTAGGATTCACTTGAAACAAAACTTTCTCAGAATGTAGATTCTCAATAATATTATTTATCTGACTTATCTCATCTACTCCCATAAAGACATCTACTTCCGGGAGAGATTCCCTTAGTTCCTGTTTTTTATACCTCTGGGGCAGGCATCCTGCTACAATAATGTATTTTAACTTACCTTCCTTTTTTAATCTGGCTGCCTGTAAAATAGTATCGATTGACTCTTCAACTGCCGGTTGGATAAAACTGCAGGTATTAATTATTGCCACATCTGAATTTTCTACTTCATTAGTAAGAGTATGATTTTCCTGTAATAGATAACCGCAAATAACTTCACTATCAACAAAATTTTTTGGACATCCCAATGATTGAATACTTATTCGCATAACTAACCATCAATAAAGTATTTTTAAATACTGAGGGTATTGTATCATTTGGAAGATTTCATGTCTATAGAGAAGTAGTTTTCAGTTTATAGTTTACGGTTAAAAATAAAGATGTTTTCTGTTATCGGTTTTCTGTTTTCAGTAACAATTCAAATACAAAATACTTGAAAAAATATTCTGAAAATTTCCAACCCCTTTAAAGAATATTCAATCATTCTCCTCTCCCCACGGAGAGAGAGGGTCAGGGTGAGGGGGATTATTTCACCCCCACCTTTATCCTCCCCCCTCAAGGGGGAGGAGTCTATAAAATGGTTAATTCCGCCTCAAGGGGGAGGAATTAAGAAAGATATCGAGACTAAAAAATACAGTTATCAGTTTTTAGTTTACAGTTTAAAGAGATAAGCATATATGTATTAGATTACTTCGTCGCTATGCTCCTCGCAATGACAAAAGAAAGAAGGCTCCTCGTAATGACAAAAATCGTATTCCATATTATTTATTTAGTATATGGTTATATGGTAAACTAATGTTATTTTTCTGTCATTGCGAGAATAGCTTTAGCCATTCGTGGCAATCTCAGTTTATGTTTTTCTCCTCTCCCCTCGCAAATACAAAGAAAAAAGATTCCTAACAATGACAAGAAATAATCTATCAGTCACACTGGTCTATCAGTCAAAAAAGAATCAGTAAATCCTCCAACTTTCTTTTACTGAAAACTGTAAACAAAAAACTGAAAACTTGCCCACATTTTCTTCATAAGCATGTTTATTTAGAATCTATACATAGCAATTATGTCTTGTCCATCGGGCATCTTTTCTTCATCCAGTACATATACCTGTCCGCCATTTTTAATGGTATTAATAGCAGCAAAATTATACAGGTCATAAGTTCCCTTCTGATCATGTTCTTCAGCTGCCAATTGAACATTGTTTTCCTCAACATCAAAGGTACCGTACTGATAAACATTCTTTTTTATTAATAAATTTTCTACCCTGCTGAAAACAGAAGCTGACACAATATCTTCCAATTGTGTTGACGTTTTTCCAGTTCCTTTCAGATCATGATAAATTTTATTAATATCATCAATCTGATTGTGAAAGTACCCTGAAACTATCTCCAAGGCACTATTCTTGATTAAATCATCAGAAAGGTCATCTGGGTTTCCCTCAACATTTGTTTCCAATAAATAAGGATAGGTGTTAATTTCTTTATAAAGAGGAAAAAGCTCCTTAACACACATTATAACCAGTGGAATTTTATTCTTTTTATTTCGCGGATTCAGGTGTTTATTTAACCCCTGGTCAATCATTCTAAAATATTGCAAAAGCTCTTCTTTTTTCTCATCATCAACAACTCCTTGTCCATGGAAAATTGCAGATTCTCCACCACTGGAATGATACTGAAGTGTCTTTTCAGATTCATCATATTGTAATATTTCCTGAATACTATCTGGAACACCCTCAACATCAATTTTTTCTACAGTTCCTTTAGTGCAACGCAATATCCTATTATAATTTCTGCTCAAAGCAAGAACATAGTATATTTTGTTAAACATAATTTCTGGAATCAAAGAGATTATATTAAAATATTCACTGACATTAGCTATTTCCGGTACTTCGCTGGGCAAGCGATAATAACTAAAATGATTTGAGTTTACAAATAGCGCCAGTCCTTGTTTTTGGTTTTGCCAAAAGACCCTGTCCCCGATTAAATCAGTCGCCGGTTTTAATAACTTGTCTATGTCTCTAGTATCCAAATTATGCTCTTCGGATAACTTTTTTTTCACATTGTTCAGGAGAGTTTTTAATTGTATTGGCATTTTTTTCACTTCACTACTCGCGGCAGCTCTGGTGGGCATATAAACTGAAATGCAAAGATCATCTTTTTCCTCGATTAGTCTTTCAATTACTTTCTTAGTGACTTCTTTCACAGCGTTTCCCTCCATTTTTTATATTTTTTATCATTGTTACATTTTGCCGTCTATCTATATTTTATATTTTATTAACCGATAATGCAATTAGGTTTTTAAGAGAAGAATTTTATTGAATGAATCAAGATAGAATTATTATTCTTTTTTTAATAATTTTTAAATAATCTTGCTCCCGGTTAATCACAGGGAAAACTGTTTTATTCTA
>CAZAJW010000021.1:0-7316 GCA_964485485.1 uncultured Atribacterota bacterium
TTTTCGGATTTTCCTTTTTAGTTTTTTCAAAAACTGTAAATTGTTTTACAAGATCAAGAAGCAAATTGGGCTGAAGCATTCCTTTTATTAATGTTTCTACTTGAGGAGTAGTGTTTTTATCTTCCTTTACTCCGTCAACGGTTTTCCACGCCAGAAACCATTCCCAGCCGGATGTCAATGAGCCCATTTTTGCATCCAGCCCATCTGAAGCTACAAGAATACAGTTGTAATAAAACAAACTTGAAATGATCTTTTTGTAATTTTGTAATTGGGTAAATGCTTTTTTAATAGTTGTATTTTCATCGGCCGGATTTTTCAGTTCAATTACCACCAGGGGCAAGCCGTTTATAAAAAGCACAATATCGGGACGTCTGGCAACATTATTTTCAATAACGGTAAATTGATTACAAACCAAAAGATTATTATTTAAAGGATTTTTAAAATCAATCAGCCATACTTTATCACCGACTGTATCGCCGTTTTTCTGATACTCAACACTAGTACCGTCGGTAAGCATTTGATGAAACGCCTCATTGTTTTCAACAAGATTTTGACTCGGTAAATTCACTACTTCCCGCAAGACCTGCTCTTTGGCATCCTCTGGAATATTCGGATTGAGTTTATCAATAGCAGCTTTGAGACGAACCTTCAAGACAACATCTGAAAGGCCTTCTCTTTCTGCCTCCTGTATCTCGGGAGATAGGTAAGAATATCCTTGCGTTTCAAGAAGCTCTATCGCTAATTTTTCAATGTCTGATTCGTAAATTTTGGTCATAATTTTTTATTCTCAAAATTTAAAGAATATAAATATTCCATCATATCACTAGCAAAACCTCTAACATCTTCATCATTGTTAGAAGTAAACAAATGGGAATCGGGATTCAAAGTGTTTCTGAACTCATGAAGTTTGGCCTTGATTTTTTCATCATCAAAAATTCCATCAATCATATTTTCTAAACTGCTACAATCAACTTTTTTATCTTGTATTTGTTTAATAAATACAGTTGGTAGATATAATTTTTCGAGAAAAGGTCTTAATTCTTGTCTTATGCATTCTGAATTTGCTTTATTTATAAAATCGTAAATTTTAATAAAAGCATTTTCATAAGCACTCATCGTAAATTCTTTCGCATCAGCTGCACTTAAGAAACTAGTTCTATCATTTTGCTTTATCTTCAGGTACTTTGTTGTTATACAAGCATCTTTTGTTATCTCGCAATATCTTTTTATAAATGGCACGTAGTGTGTTAGTATTATTATTTGGCTAACTTGATTTATTGACTCTTTAAAAATATTTATAAAGTTTGTTACTCTATTATCATCAAAACTTGTCATTGGATCATCTAGAATAATGACCGTTTTTATTTTTTCATTTTCTTCCTTTAAATTTATTTTTGCCCAGAATATTGCTAGTGCTAAAGCCCTTTTATCTGATTCGCTAAATACATTTTTTAATTGATTGTTAGGTATCTCTACGTCATGAAATTTTACTTTTAAAGAATATACTGGAAGATGCCCTGCGTTGTCAGTTTCTTTTTCAAGGGTAAAATTCTTACTTCCAAGTTTTTTAAACAAATTATTTATTTGTGTAAAATACTTTTCTAAATATTGAGACTGAGTTGTTTGTAATTTGCTTTGTAATTTGGGTATAGCTAACTCTAAATCATTAATTATTCCCTGCTGTTGCTTATAATCATTACAATCTTTATCTTGATCTATTCTTGCCTTTTTATATTCCAGCTCTTCAACTTCTTTTATTAAGGAATCAATTCCTTTTTGAATAGTTTCAATATTCTCATATTGTTTTTTAAAACTCCGTATATTTGTTAAAAGCTCATTAATTATTCCTTTTATTGTCGTAAGTTTTTGTTTATAGACAACTAAAGCTGTTTCAAATATATTGAAATTGACAGTATCAATTTTTTTATATGGAAATTTATTTTTTTTATCACAACTCAATTTAATAGTTTCTAATATTTTATTCTTTTTATCATTCAGATTTTCTTCTTGTAATGATTCTATATTGGTTTGCAATTCAGTTAATTTAATTTTAAAATTTTCATCTTCTATAAGTTCTTTAAAATTATTAGCCCTAATTAAAGCAATTTGTAAAACTGTCTCTTGAGAAAAAATATTATTTTCTATTCCCCTAATATATTTTTCTAGTTTATTTTCGATTCTTTCTACAAAATTATTATAAGCTGGGTCAAAATACGAATTATAAATATTTATTAAATCTTGGACATTTTGAAGTGACTGTCCACAGAAGGGACAATATCCATTTTTTTTGTCTTTGCAATAATATAATCCTTTTTTTATCCAATTTTCTGCATTATCCTGAATAGAATAATTACTGTTTAAATGTTGTGTCATTTTCTTTAAAACATCGTCTTTGATATTTGAGTAATCTTCTTGGAATAAGGTATTTATTGAATTAAGTAATCCAATAATAGGAGATTCGGGTATTTCAAATTCATCTGGTTCTTGTAGTTCTAAAATTTTTTGTGGTTCCTTGAGTCTGCTTTTTTCATTTTGTAAATCTATTTTTCTTTTAGACAAGGCTTCATCAATTCTATCTTTTTCTAATCCCCGAATGGAAAACTCTAAAAATTTTTTAATTTCTGCATCTCCCTTATTTTTTACAAAATTTGGTACTTTTGTGTTTAGATCTCTTACCATATCCCCTAATTTCTTTTTCTTTTCAGCAATAATTTCTGCGATTTTTACGCCCTGTTCACCAAGAATAAATTGTGTAAAATTCTCTCTATTATTTCTCTCAATTGTTAATCCAGAAAAAAGGTTATTGTGAATAAAATCAGTACTAAAAATTTCTAAATGATTAGATATATCATTTGTGCCCCAGCTATTACTAATAAAACTTACTTCTTTTTCTGTTTGTTTTTTTGCTGATAGAGTGACTCTTTGTTGCCCTGATTGTTGGGGAATTGTTTTTCTTCCTTGAATAATCTGAGGATTGTCTTCTTTTAATGATTGGAAAATATCAGCCAGTGTAGTTTTACCATATGTGTTAAATCCATAAATAATAGTAATCTTTTCAAAACCCAAACGGGCTCCATTTGAAAAATCTTTAAATGCACCTATATTTTTAATTTTTTTAATTCGAGCTATCTTCATAATAACGAATTAAAATTTTACTCTAACCATTCCATTCATCAACCTTGGTAGTAGAGAACTACTCAGACTTTTAAGCTTCCTAATTTGGGAATAATTCAAAATAATTTTACAAAAAATTGGTTCTATTTCACTATTCATTTTTTGTAGATTTTCTTCCGGTGGAATTAAAACTTTAGAATTTGAAAGATCAGTTCTTTTAATATGCCCCATTGTTGTTGCTTTACTATCAGCGATAGCAATAAACTTTTCTATGTAATGTTTTGTCCAAAAGTAATAAAACCATTTAGGATATTTTTCAGATGTAACCTTAAATAAATGTTGATTTAAAACACATTTTTTACCATTCCAAATTTTAATCATTAAACTACCAGACCATGAAAAAATGACATCTCCGAGTTCAATAATATATTTATCTGGTACTTTTGATGTTGCCCAATCCGAATTTTTAGAAAAGCCATTTCTCAATTCTTTGATTTTTAAGACTGGTAATTTATCAGTCTTATTTTTTGGGGAATATTTTTGGGAAGCTAAACCATTTAAATAGTTTGCTATTTCATCTAACGGTTTTTCTTCCCAATTTTTATTTATCTCTTCCACAAACCACTTCCTAAACAATGTTTGTGCCATGTCTTCTAGCGTTTTATTCTGGCGGTAGAGCAAGTCAATCTTATCATCAATACTGGATAAAACTTCAGCAATTGCTTTTTGTTTATCTATATTTTTGCAAAAAGTAACATCAAGAGAGTTTAGAAGGGTTTGGGTTACAAGAGGATGACTAGAACCTTGAGCAACTCTATTTAAATTTAAATCTTTTAAAAAATAGAATAGGTACTTTGCATCGTTGCTATCTTTTGGTTTAGCTGATAATGCATTATCAGATATCCAAATTTGCCTATTTTCATAATAGACAGAACCACAATAAGCACCAACTCTTCCTATTACAATTGTTTCTCCATTATAATTAGCTTTAGAAGTATAACCAAGAATACCATTGCCTCCATAAATCGGAATATCACCATTTTCTTGAGGACGCACTCTTCCATTGCCAAACATTACTACATCTCCAAGTTGAATTTTCCACCAATCATCTTCTTTTATTACTGTTTTACTCATAGTCTTTTTTTAAAAGCAATAAAATCAATCCTATCATTTTTTCCTTGTCCTTTGACTTACTTTCCGCTACTAGTAGAGTTAGTGCAGTTAACGCTTCTGGAGTGAAGCTTGCTCTTAATACTCCGGCTTTCTGTAAAAACCACACAAAAGAAAACGCCCCACTTCTTTTATTACCATCTATGAAGGGATGATTTTTTACTATAAAATACAAAATGTGAGCGGCTTTTTCTTCTATTGTAAGATAAACATCTTTCTTACCAAATGACTGAAACACATTTCCTACAATTCCGCCCACCGCATCTTTATTTGTTTCCTGTGCGAATAACTCTGTGGCTTGTTTTTTATTAATTAATGTTCTTTTTAAATCCTTTAAAGCAATTGTCAGTTCCTCACCAGTAAAATATACTTGTTTTCCACTGACCCCTTTTTGTGGGAAATTTTTTGTATCATAAGCATTAAGTGAAAACCAGGTGCTTGCAAAAATATTTATAAGTTCCAGTACATCTTTTGCGCTCACTGCACTCTCTGCTGGCAAAAGTGCTTTTACATCTTCAACAGCCTGCATAAACTTTTGATAATTACTGCCAATACTTTTTTTATTAATGGTATATCCTTGCAAGAGGTGCTGCTTTAGAGTTTTGGTTGCCCAAATACGAAAACGGGTGGCTTGATTTGAGTCTATTCGATAACCAACAGACAAAATGACATCCAGATTAAAATATTCAATTTTACGGGTTATTTCTCGTTTCCCTTCTACTTGAACTGTTGCAATTTTTGCAACAGTTGAAGCTCTGTTTAACTCTTTTGTCTTAAAGATGTTTCTAATATGACGAGAAATAACCGATTTATCTCTCCCGAAAAGTTCGGCAATCTGATTAAGATTACCCCAAACCGTATCACGGTCAAAATCACCGCGAAATTCAATTTTTCCGCTTTTTGCCTGGTAGATCATCAATTGATTCTTTTGATTTTTAGGTTTCTTATTCTTCATATTCAATCTTTGATAAGTTTTGTAAAATCCGTTTGTTGAGCTTAGTTTCTTCCTTTAACTGCTGCTCAAATTCTGCTTTTAGGGAGGTAAATCTCTCTTTAAAATCAAAACCATCTTCCTCCTCAGGCAAACCTATGTATCGTCCTGGACTTAACACATAATCTAATTTTTCAACTTCCTCAATTACTGATGATTTACAAAATGCTGGGATATCTTTATAGTTACCACCCTCTTTTCGCCATTCATGATAAGTGCTGGCTATCATATGTATATCTTCCTCGGAAAATTCACGCGTCCGCCTACTTATCAAGTGCCCAAGATTACGAGCATCAATAAAAAGTATTTCCCCGAAACGGTTTCGATCACCATTGAAACCATGTCTTTTATTAGATACAAACCACAAACAAGCCGGTATCTGGGTATTAAGAAATAGCTTTGTTGGTAAATTAACAATACAGTCTACTAAACCTGCTTCAACGAGATTTTTACGGATATCACCTTCGCCAGAGGTTTTAGAAGTAAGTGAGCCTTTAGCAAGTACAAAACCGGCAATACCTTTTGGACTTAGATGATATAGGAAATGCTGAATCCATGCGAAGTTTGCATTAGCTACAGGAGGTGTACCGTATTTCCATCTACCATCATTTCGTAAAATTTCACCGCTCCAATCGCTGTCATTAAATGGCGGATTGGCGAGGATAAAATCGGCTTTTAAATCCGGGTGAGCATTTTTTAAAAATGATCCTTCGTTATTCCATTTTACTTGCGATCCGTCAATTCCGCGAATCGCAAGATTCATTCTACAAAGACGGTATGTTGTTTGATTGCTTTCCTGTCCGTAAATTGATATATCATCAAATCTTCCTTGGTGTTCTTCTACAAACTTTTCGCTCATCACAAACATTCCGCCACTACCGCAACACGGATCAAAGACTCTGCCACGATAAGGTTCAATCATTTCGACCAAGAGTTTTACGATTGATTTTGGTGTGTAAAACTGCCCTCCTTTTTTACCTTCAGCTAAGGCAAATTCACCCAGGAAATACTCATATACTTTGCCAAGAATGTCTTTTGATTTTGCTGCTTCATCGCTAAGTGCAATATCACCAATGAGATCAATAAGTCTACCAAGTGAAGACTTATCAAGATTCGGTTTTGCATACACTTTTGGTAAAATACCCTTAATCATTGGATTTTCTTTTTCAATTATCTCCATTGCTTTATCCAGGTCTTTACCAATTGTCGGTAGTTTTGAGTGTGAGTGCAGATAAGACCAGCGAGCATTTTTCGGTACCCAGAAAACATTTTCCGCTTTGTATTCATCTTTATCTTCAGGATCTGCTCCCTCGTATTTCTCTTTACCTTCTTTGAGTTTAATATGAAGCTCATCAAAAGAATCAGAAATATACTTAAGAAATATCAAGCCGAGAACAATATGTTTGTATTCAGCTGCATCGATATTTTTACGCAGTTTATCAGCTGCTTTAAAAAGTTGGGCTTCAATGTTTTCCTTTTTGTTGGAATTATTTTTTGTCATATTTATTTCATTAAATCATCAAGTATGACATTTAAAGCATCTGCGATTTTTTTAACGGTTTCAATTCGTGGATCAGGCGTTGATCCTGATTCAATCTTAGCAATAGTGTGAAAAGCAAGATTTGCCCTTTTTGAAAGCACATCTTGGGAAATACCGAGCTTCTTTCGGTATTTTTTCATATTCATTCCTATTTTAGATTTTTGTTTTGACAATATAGTATAGTTTTACTATTATAATAATGATAGTCTTTATATTTTACTATTTGTTGTTAGTATATTGATTACTTACAAATTAGTCAAACAAATATAGCGATTTTCCCTGCTATGTGCATATGGAAAGAAAGGACAAATAAAAATTTTATTCAAGCATAATATTTTATCTTACAAAATACAACCTAAAAGATTAGCAAAAGAGGATCGTGGAAGAACGGGGCGGAATCCCCCCCGGACCCCCTTTCCGCCCCGACTGCATTTGGAACCAGGCACAGAAAAAGCATATAAAATAATCAGGGTATATATTGATGGTCTTTCTATTTTGATC
>CAZAJW010000022.1:0-5668 GCA_964485485.1 uncultured Atribacterota bacterium
TTTGACACCATATCTGATTGGGAAAATATAATCCAGACCACCGTACTTAATTAAGCCATTCTTGTCAGAGGGAACCTGTAGTGCTATCATCGGCACAAATTCAGAAAGACTTTCCCCATCATATGCAATCAGATTATCATAAACCTGAAAGATAATCTCTCCGCTGGCGGTATCGTAACACCAGGCAGGATCCAGAGTTTCTGGCCCTCCAATTGTCGCGTAAACCATTCTTTCTAGATCTTTAACTTCTTCGTTCTGTTCCTGAGCATTAACATTGCTTATGATCAAAGTCACCATCAAGAAAGCGAAAACTATGTATAATATCTTTTTTTTCAAATTATTTTCCTCCTTCCATTAAACCATTACTTTAATTTACTTAATTAGATTCATTATTAACAAAACTGTTTTTTCAAATATAACCTATAGTTTTTCTTAGTAGTTCATCACCTCCTTTATACTTTGTAGAAATAATTAGTAAAATTGTTTACACATTCTTCTCGGTTAAAAAGATACAACTTTTTTATCATGTCTTTATTTTATAGTATATTACAGTAAACAGTATATTGCTATAGCAGTGACAATTAGAAAGAAAGTTCTTTTTATTTTTAATCAAAATATTATCTTATCAAACACCGGTAGCAAGTTTTACACCTTTCATAAGACTATCCAGCTCTTCACCTTCTAATGTTTCTTTTTGGAGCAGAGTTGTGGCGACTTTCTTTAATTTTCTTTTATTTTTTGTTAATATTTCCTTGGCTTTATTATAAGCATTTTCAATAATTTTTTCAACTTCTTTGTCAATTTGAAAGGCAATCTCGTCACTATAATTTCTGTCTTCAGAAATATCTCTGCCCAAAAAAATCTGATGCTCTTTTCTACCCAGGGTTATTGGACCAATAGTTTCACTCATACCATATTCAGTGACCATCTGCCGGGCAATTTTGGTAGCTCTTTCCAAATCATTTTGCGCCCCTGTGGTAATATCTTTAAACATAAGCTCTTCGGCTACTCTTCCTCCCAATAAAACACTTAATCTTTCCATTAATTCTGATTTACTTATAAGATAGCGGTCTTCGGTCGGCAATTGTAAGGTATAACCCAAGGCAGCACTGCCTCGTGGAATAATCGATACTTTATGAACCGGGTCACAATTAGGTAATAATTTTGCCACAAGAGCATGGCCTGATTCATGATAAGCAATAATCTCTTTCTCTTTATCATTGATAATTCTGCTTTTTCTCTCCGGTCCGGCAATGACTCGGTCAATAGAGGCTTCAAATTCTTCCATGGAAATATTCTTTTTTCCTCTACGGGAAGCCAATAATGCAGCTTCATTAACCAAATTAGCCAGATCGGAACCGACAAATCCGGGAGTTCTGCGTGCCAGAACATTCAAATCCACATCCTTTGCCAGCGGTTTACCTTTGGAATGAACTTTTAATATTTCTTCTCTCCCAATTAGATCAGGGCGATCAACTACAATCCTTCTATCAAAACGCCCCGGCCTTAACAAAGCAGGGTCCAGAACATCCGGCCTGTTGGTAGCTGCAATCAGAATTACACCAATGCTCTGATCGAATCCATCCATTTCAACCAGTAATTGGTTTAAGGTTTGTTCTCTTTCATCATGTCCCCCACCTAATCCAGCACCTCTATGTCTTCCAACCGCATCGATTTCATCCATAAAAATAATACAGGGATTGTTTGTTTTAGCTTGTTTGAATAAATCTCTGACCCTCGATGCACCAACACCTACAAACATTTCCACAAAATCAGATCCGCTGATACTAAAAAATGAAACCCCTGCCTCTCCGGCAACAGCACGTGCCAGCAAAGTTTTTCCGGCTCCGGGAGGTCCATAGAGCAAAACCCCTTTCGGAATTTTGGCGCCAAGTTGAACAAATTTAGCTGGATTTTTCAAGAATTCAATAATTTCCTGCAGCTCTTCTTTTGCTTCATCAACACCAGCTACATCTTCAAAGGTCACTTTGGGAGTTTCTTTGCCCAACAATTTTGCCTGACTTTTCCCAAAAGACATCACCTTATTACCACCACCCTGCATCTGTCGCATCATGAAAATCCAGATACCAATTATTAATGCCATAGGTAAAAGGGAAGAAAGGATGCGCATCCACCAGGATAATTCTACCGGCGGTTTTACTTCAATATTAATATTTTTACTGCGTAATATACTCATTAATTCAGGATCATCGGGCAAATAAGTTGAAAATTTCTGGTTATTGCTTAATTCTCCAGTGGCAGAATTTCCGGATATGGATACACTGCTTACATTATTACTCTCAACTTCATTCAAAAACTGTGAATAAGTCAATTCCTCAACGGTAGAACCGGGCTCAAAAAAAGAGCTCAAAACGGAAATGACTACAATTAATATCAAAAGGTATAAACCGGCATTTTTAAAATTTCTGTTCTTAAAGTTGTTCGGATTTAACTTAGCCAATATTTTCTCCTTTGCTAAAAATACAAATTTTTCAAAAAGTTTAAATGCAAGGTAATTTTAGCACATTTTATATATAAAAACAAACAATTAAAGAATAATTAACAGCATGAAATCCTTCCATTCTCTTAGCTCTGTAATCCTAAATTGTTTTAATTCAGTTCTGTCTATTTTCCTGGTAATACATTGGTTTAAGAACTAAAATATAGGGAATATTCCGATATAAACCGTTAAAGTCTAAACCATAACCAACCACGAATTTATCGGGAATATCAAATCCGCAATAATCGATTGGAACATCAATCTGCCTTCTCTCTTTCTTATTGAGAAGGGTACACACTCTAAGGCTAGTAGGATTCCGTGATTTTAACATCCGAATTAAATAATCTAAGGTTAGTCCCGTATCAACTATATCTTCAACAATCAAAACATCCTTTTTTTCAATATTTTCATCTAAATCCTTTACAATCCTTACCACTCCGGAAGATTCCGTTGATGCGCCATAGCTGGAAATATCCATGAAATCAATTATCATAGGCACTTTGATATAACGTGCTAAGTCTGCTAAAAATATTACTGCTCCCCTTAATACTCCGATACAGATTAGCTGCTTCCCCTGATAATCCCGGGATATCTGGTTCCCTAATTCTTCGATTTTCTTTTGTATCTGATTCTCCGGTATTAATATTTCCTCAATTTTTTCCTGCTCTATCATTACCGTATCTCCTTATCCTCATTCTTTTTTATCTTTTTATTTTTTAAATAAATTCTTTTTTCGGATATATAAAATTCTCTTTGTCTCTTCAGTAATTTTAAAACGATTATCTATCTGAAAACCAACAATCCAGACAATGCGATTAGAATTATCAATAACCAGACTAATCATTTCCCTTTTATAAAGGGGTATTTTTAAGTCAATGAAATATGATTTTACTTTCTTGAAATAATTGCTATTCAATGGCTTAAATCGGTCCCCAGGCCTTCTGTTTCTAATTCTAAGTGGTAAGTCTAGTTTATCATAATCTATATATGTTTCATCTTTTTCTATGCTACTAAGACACTCACTCCTGATAGATTCCGAATAATCATATTGTTCGGTAATCATTTTAATGCCTATTTTTGGGTAGTCTTTTTCTTTACATAGGGGCAGTTCATACTCCCATATATTGCTCTTTCTATCCCCACTCCGGCCACTTTTTTTTATTTGACTGGCATAACCAATTTCCAAAATTTGATAGCTTTTTCTTACTCTAATATTACCAGGTAAATCAAGATATCTTTCACCCCGGTTAAGCATACATAATTCCCTGATGCTCTCAACATGATTAAACTGGATATCAGCTAAATAACTTCTAAGATGACTTAATCCTTTGCGAATAATACGTCTTTGTAGTGCAACCGGACATTGCATGAAATATTTTATATCTAAAACAATCCCAGAAGGTTGTTCTTTTATTATGGACTTCAAATAGTGTTGCTCAGTTTTCGTCTCCCAATAATTTAGTTCGTCTTGAACAATCATTTGTAACTGAAGTAGATTACTGCGAATAGATGGATTGTATTCTTCGGTAAGCAAGGGTAATAGTTGATGTCTTATTTTATTTCGAAGATACATAGGCTCTTTATTGGTAGAATCAATACAATAAGTTATTTTTTTTCTCTGACAATAAGTTTCAATTTCCTGTTGATTGCATTCGATCAGTGGACGGATAAATTCAGCTCTTTTGGCCGGAATCCCTTTCAATCCATCTATTCCGCTACCGCGAATTAATCTCATTAAAACAGTCTCAACCTGATCATCAGCATGGTGGCCCAGGGCTATACTTTGAGCTTTATATTTTTTATATATTTTTTTAAAATATTCATACCTTGCATTTCTGCCAGCTTGTTCCAATGAAATAGATTTTTCTTTTGCAATTTCAGGAATAGAAACTGATAACTGTTCAAAAGGTAAATTCATACGAAAAGACTTTAGACGGACAAAACGCGCTTCAACCTCTGATTCCCTAACCCTAATACCATGATTGACATGAGCTACAATTAAAGACAATCTTAATCTCTTCTTAATACGATTAAGAATATCTAGCAAACACAAAGAATCAGGGCCTCCAGAAACAGCAACGATTATGGTATCCCCCGGGTTAAGCATTTGATATTTTTCAATTGTTTTGGTTACTTTCAATATTAATTTATCCAATTACAACACAAACACTTTTTCATTTATTAAAATATTTTTTAGAAAAAGCTAAGGCTCCTAATTCCGGAACTTATATATTTGCATGGTGGCGGTGCTGAGATTCGAACTCAGGACACTGCGGGTATGAACCGCATGCTCTAGCCAACTGAGCTACACCGCCATAATGGGATGAATACAGTAGAAAATAAGAGAAGGCAAATAATCCGCTTAAGTAATAAAACCTCTAATTATTACATAGAGGTTTTATTTATCTAGATGGTTGCGGGGGGCGGATTCGAACCGCCGACCTTCAGGTTATGAGCCTGACGAGCTACCTAGCTGCTCCACCCCGCTATAATGTTTCCTTATCTATGGTTGTATAGCCTTCCAAAATTTATTTTAATATTCTAACACTGTTAAAATATAAAGTCAATGAATATATCAGAGTTTACCAACTATCAAAATCTTTATAGTGGTGCCGGAGGCCGGAATCGAACCGGCACAAGCTTTGCAGCTCGCAGGATTTTAAGTCCTGTGCGTCTACCTATTCCGCCACTCCGGCAAACTTCAATCATTATAGGACAAATGGTAGTGACCGTCAATAGAACTTTTAATAATTTTATTTAACTTATTTTTGAATAATATATCTGCATTTCTTTGGTTTATAATTTAGTTTATACTATTGATTTTTAGTTGCCTTATATAAAATCTCATTTGGATTAACCATATCAAGTTCCTCCCGGGCAAGCTTTTCAATATATGGATTGGTGTTTAAAAGATTTATCTTTTCAGCCAGTAATTGATTTTCTTCTTCCAACCCCTTGATTTCATTGTTTAATTCATAAATATATACTCTTAATTCTAAGATACTGGCATATTTCTCTGAAAAGACAAAAGTAATATAAAAAATGAATAATAAGATAATTGCCCAGGTTATTTTTGATTCCAAAAGAGATCTTATTCCGGACATTATTGTTGAAAAACCTCTTTTCCTCGATAAATTGCCTGTTCTCCCAATTCTTCTTCAATTCTTA
>CAZAJW010000023.1:0-4776 GCA_964485485.1 uncultured Atribacterota bacterium
TAGTCATATCAATAAATGCTACTCCATCCCTTAAAGTGATTGATCCAACAGGACACTTATCGACACATATTCCACAACCAACACATTCTTCTTTTTTAACCCAGGGCATAAAAAATACTTCCTCTCTTTTAATTTATATTTAACATCCTATTTAACTTAAGAAATCAACCAAAATGATTCATTGACTTTAATATATATTCTTAACTTCCTGATGTCAAAAAATTGACATTCTCCTGACCGAATAAATATCACACATAATCAGCTGCAAATTAACAGTAGTAAATCGCACCTACATAGCGGGTAGCTTTAAGGGCCTCTAAAAGAGGTTTAACTTTTTGCTGCTTTTTAGCTCTGTTTCTTTCAATTTTTATTTATACTTTAGCTATAGCTATAATATTTCTTAAGTGATATAACTTCCAACTCTGGACTTCAGGCTAATAATTGTCAGATAGCTTATCTTAATCTTTTTATGGAAAAATAATTTTCTTAGATTTCCTTAAGATTGATAATTATCTTTTAACTAATTTCCTTTACATATAAATAAAAATAGATTAAAAATGTGTTGAAGGACTGTCCCCTGGTTTGTGGTTTGATTTTCACTTAATTCCAAAAAATTATTAGTCTATCTTCAATGGTTATATCGCTGAAAGCAAAGCTTTCTTTAATCCAATTAATTGATTTCACGGTATAAAAAAAGACATGGGTTGGGTCATTCTTATAATACCAATCTTTAAAATTAATATTATCTTTATAGATGTTTGTCTGGCAATACAAGGCTCCATTCTCTTTTAGCATATTACTTAACTTTGTGAATTCACTGTAAGGATAATAAAAATGCTCTATAACCTCGCAACAGGCAATATAGTCATATTTCTCTTTTAAATAATCGGGATAGTTATGAAAATAGGGATCATAATTTTTTATATTATAGGAATGATCCTTCAAGATCTTGGTGATAACCGGTCCTGTACCGGCACCATAATCAAGTCCTGCATGATGACTTTTAAAGGTACTTAAAATTGCTGAAGTAATAGGTTTTACAAATTTTTGATATTTGGAATCATCAACATCATTATTGTGTTCTAAATATCGTTCTTTTTCCGCCTTGGGAGAAAGACGGCAATTCTCATCCAGAAAAATACTGTCACATTTTTTACATTGGTAATAAGTCCACTTACCCTCCCTATAATAAACATGTTTTTTCCCATTACATAATGGACACATACTGGTAATATTTTTTTCTTCAAAAAACATGGTAAATCTCCTGGTTTATTAAAAAATATCATAAATAAATACAAATAAAAAATAAATATTGCTAATTATTTTAAATAAACTTATATTATTCCAAAATTCAACCTATGGCCAGAGAAGTATTTTAAATCCGGCAAGTAGAAGAAAAATGGCAATTACAGTTCGAAATTTATTCTGGGGTATCTTATCTACAATGCGTTTGGCAATCTGTGCACCTAGAAAAGATATTGGAATAAATACCAGCAACCCATACCAAAGCATTTCCGGTAGCATAACCCCACCTATAAAATAAGTAATAATTCTAGTTGAGTCTACTAATAAACCAATTGCACCCGCAGTAGCAATATACACTTCTTTTGGTAAATTAAATGCTAGTAGAAACATACTACGTATAGCTCCACCGATACCAAACATGCCTGCAAAAAAACCGGATAAGGCTCCCCCTGATAATGCTGCAGCATTTACTGCAGGTATTTTAAAGTTAGATTTAAAAATCAAAAAGAAAGCATAAGTTATTAGAAAAACTCCCAGCACTCGCAGAAATATTTGTTCATTTGAACCAAGAGTTATATAAGCTCCAATATAACTTGTAACAAGACCTACCAAGCCAAATAAAATGAACAAACGTAAATTTAGCCCCTTTCTAAAAAGAAGAACTTTCCAAAGATTTCCAAACCAATGGATAATAGCTACCAGAAATATAACTTCGACATGTGGTAAAAAAAACAACAACATTGGAATCAATATTGTTGAGGTACCAAAACCCGTTATAGTTCCTACAGCAGATGCAATAAGTGTTAAAATGGCTATATATAAAGTATCCATGGAAAATTACCTTGCCTAACTTCCATTATTGTAGTATTTATTTATATCTCTTAAAATAGCTAATCAGTTTGAGGAGGATGCCTTGGTACTCAAAATGGCGGAGAGGGCGGGATTCGAACCCGCGAGACAGGGATTAGCTGCCTACTCGATTTCGAGTCGAGCGCCTTCAACCGGACTCGGCCACCTCTCCTGCAAATTTACAAAAAATTCATTATTTATAGTTATTTTATCTTCTTCTATTTTGAAAAAACTTTTTTAATACAGCTCCGCATTCCGGTTCTAAAATACCACCAATTACTTCCATATCATGATTAAACAACTTTTTTCTAAATAAGTTGACCACACTACCGGCAGCACCAGCTTTAGGATCATAAGCACCGAAAAATATTCGTCTTAGTCTGGCTTGAATGATGGCATAAGAGCACATGGGGCAAGGCTCTAAAGTAACATAGATAGTTGCATTATCCAGATGCCAGCTTTTTAAAAATCTGCATGCTTGCTGTATAGCAAGAATTTCAGCATGGGCAGTAGGGTCCTGTAATGTTTCTTTCTTATTAAAAGCCCGGGCAATAATTTTACCTTCCAAAACAATCAATGCCCCAACCGGCACTTCCCCCTGGCTATATGCTTCCCAAGCTAACTGAAGTGCTGTTTTCATCATTATCTGATTAATATCCTCTACCATTACTTTTGCTCTTTTGCTTTTTAGTAATACACATTAATTCTTAGGATTTTTTGTTTGTTATATATGGTGCGCCCGGAGGGACTCGAACCCCCAATCTACTGATCCGTAGTCAGTTGCTTTGTCCAATTGAGCCACGGGCGCATTTATGAAGGAATATAACCTACTCTTAGTTTAAAGCTAAATTAGATTGTATTATAATTTAAAATCTTCGTCAAATGAAATAATATATAAGTTTGCAATTTTATAACCTTAATAATTTTTTAGGCAACTTGCTACAAATCACTCCCTGCTTACATTTCTTTCTAGAGATTCTTGTATTCTTATAATCTAATTCCGTTTCCCTCTCAATAAGTAAAAGAGTCTTTCTGAGAATAAATATTTTTTTGCTTTTATATTTTTTTGGACTAATTATTCCAACTAAATACCACACCCGCAAAGCGGCTGGGCTTAAGTTTTTATTAGAGAGTTTTTTCTCTGCTTTTGTCTCTTATCCATCTTCTAAACGATTCTTTCCAGGATATTCAAGGAGAATCCTTCCCCTTGAGAACCTCAGGGATACTATTCTTAATCTTAAAATATAACTTTGTATATATTTTGGTCTTAGTAAGAGACCATATAGCTTAATAGTATCGGAATATTAAATAAAGCGATACTATTAAGCTATATGATATTGCCTCTTTTTAGCACCTCGGGTAAAATATTTCAGGTAGTATATCTATTGTCTTTCTGGTAAAACCCTTATTTTTAACCATTATCACCTTCAAAAAAGCTGGTAATAATGGTTAAAAATAAAAAACCCCTCTAGCTTTAAAACTAAAGGGGCTTTTTATTTTTCTAAACTATATAATTAATAGCGTCTTCGATTATCGCTAAAATCTCTTCTAGGTTGCTGTGGTTTGGCTTCGTCAATCTTTAATGGCCGATCATTAAAATCGGTATCATGTAAAGCGTCCTTTGCTGTGTTGGCTTCATCTGAAGAAGACATCTCTACAAAACCAAAGCCTTTGCCTTGGATAATATTAACACTTTTAACAGTGCCATGATTAGCGAAAAGTTCTTCTAGTTGCTCGTTAGTTACAGAATAGTTTAAATTCCCTACGTACAGTTTGCTACCTTGCATCTTTTTTACCTCCTTTTAAAATATTTTTCCAGTAACATTTAATTTAGAGGTAAAATAGTGCTAGAAGAAAATAATTCTCTATTTCATTTATTACTGCAGATCAGACTTCTAAGAGAAGACTGATATTTTTAAGTTATATTTTTTTATTTATAACATTATTATTTATTTTTTAGTTATATCTTATTATACACTATTTTGGTGGATTGTCAAACATTTGTTTGTTTAGTTTAATTTACCAGCGTTTTACCTGGTTTCCTTTAAGTACCTGATTAAAACCCTGGCTAAAATTGTTATTTTCCATATTAAGTCTCTGCATTGATAAACCTAAGTCACAGTTTTCCAGTTGTTCCGGAGTAAGCAGGTTCTCATAATTTATTAATCTTCTTCTATTTTTTCTTGATATTTATCTGGTATTTCTACCTCCATTTATATATATACGTAATAAAAAATCATTTTCTTCCAAAAAAACAAAATATTTTTTATTTTATGTTTAAAATTAAATTCACTGCCTATTTAACTCTAATAGAGGCTTTGTATAACTCAGTAAGTGTCACACCTACATAGTGGTTAACCTTTAGAATCATTAGCGCTTTCTAAGAAGTTGGTTTTTTATGGTTAAATAACGGACTTCTAGGATTCAAAAAAATTTGAAGGAGGAAAAATAACTTACGAGAAGAAGCGAAATATATATTCAAACAGGCTTAATTGTTTAGATTACCTTAAAGATTGATAATTATCTTATAACTAATTTCTTTTTTACATATAAACGAGAACAGATTGAAAATGTGTCAAAGAACCGTCCCCTGGATTGAAGATTTTATTCCCCTATTGTTGCCAAATCCCAAATCAAAAAACCCCCTTTTGCCATTTTAAACAAAAAGGGGCTAATAATTCA
>CAZAJW010000024.1:0-4187 GCA_964485485.1 uncultured Atribacterota bacterium
TTTATCTCTGTCATGTGTACCTCCCTGTATGCCATATCCTGCCTCCAGATTTTTTGAAAGCATTATACAGCTTTGTCTCTATGGGGTGGTACAATGATGATGAAAGAAAATCTTTTCAGGTGGTACAATGAACCTGAAAAAAATCCTTTCCTAGTGGTACATATTTGGTGAAAAAAACTGGCTGGAAGTGGTACATAGAAGGTGAAAAATCACAATTTAAATAAGGAATGTCTGAAAGCTTTATATTTGGACCATGAAACACCGTCTGAATTTAATGGTAATAAAATATTAAACTTTGAAAAAATAGAGCAAATGTTGAGATTCTTTTCTCAATTTAACAAGAATCTATACAAAACTAAATTAATGAAACTTCTTTGGTATAGCGATTCATATCATTATAAAGAGTATGGTAAATCAATTTCTGGACTTGTCTATCAACATTTACAGTATGGTGCAGTACCAATTGGTTCTAATGAGGTTTTGGGAGCATCTGGAAATTCTATTGTAATAGTAGAAGAAAATCTTGGATGTAAAGATGATGGCGAAGAATTGATTGGTCAAAGAATAATTAATCTAAAAAAGATTGATAAGACAAAATTAGAGACTTCAGAAATTTCTGTTTTGGAAGTTATAAATAAAAAATTCAAAGGACTAGGAAGTACTGCAATAAGCAAGAGAATGCATGAAGAAGAGGCATATAAGAAAACAAGTGATAAAGATTTAATCTCATTTAAATGGGCCAAAATTTTGAGCATTCGTTGATTTGAGCAATACTTCTAAAATCTCTTTTATATAATGGTCCAACGCTAGTTTTTATCTATCAGTTTCTATCTATATTTTTATTTTGTTTTCAAAGAGCTATTGCCAACTGAGTTGTAAACACAACTCTTAAATAGTGCAGTCTTTTTAGGTATTTCACTTGCTAACAATTATATAGAGCTCAATATGAGCGTCAACAAATCATAATAAAGAGGGATAAAATATATAGATGCTTATTCACAAAGCTTATCGATTTAAGCAAATTTGTTTAAAAATTAGTTCAAAATCTCGCAAGGCAGGGCAGCCAATATATTACTCTGCTCCTGCTGCTTCAAGCAACTCTATAATCTCTGCATTGCCAGTTCTTTTAGCAAAATCTAAAGCAGACCATTCAATAACTGT
Organism: uncultured Atribacterota bacterium; assembly: GCA_964485485.1. GTDB lineage: Bacteria > Atribacterota > Phoenicimicrobiia > Phoenicimicrobiales > Stramentimicrobiaceae > Oleincola. The sequence continues at coordinate 1,162 of CAZAJW010000024.1, forward strand.
TCTAACATTTACATCTGCACCATTGTCTATAAGCATCTCTACAACCTCGATGCAATTTTGATCTGCTGCTCGCATAAGTGCTGTCATACCATAATAACCTTTTAAATTAATATCAGCTCCATTGTCTATTAGATATTCTACAATATCACTTTTGCACATAGTTGATGCATACATAATTGGTGTGACACCGTAATTATTTGCTGAGTTTATTCCTATTTCTAATATTTCCATGTACGCTGTTAAACCTTCAATACCATATTCCATCTGAATATAAAACTCTTCAAATTTATCTTCGATATCATCAAACCAGTAAAATCCTTCCAGGGCTCCTGCTTCCAGTAGTATCCTTTCAATCTTACCTAATCCGTATCCCCTTGCTGCAGACAGTGCGCTTCGGCCTTTACGGTTTTTCCAGTTTAACTCTGCTCCGCTATCTATTAAAAGCTTTACAATATCCTCATATATTTTTTGGTACGTACTCATACACAGTAAAGATGTCCTCTTCACTTCCGCCAAGGCTTGCCGCAAGTATCAAGGGGGTATTGCCGCTACCATCTTTCGCGTCTATATCTGCACCATTTTCTATTAATATTTCCACACTATATAACTCGCCATCCCCCACAGCATAAAGCAAAGCAGTATTTGTACTATAATCCCAGACATTTATATCAGCGCCGTTTTCTATAAGATACTCTAAAATTTCAGCACAAGGTGATAAAACAGCTATCATAAGTATTGTCTTCCCATTTTCATCCCTTGCATTTATGTCAAAACCTGCTATAGCGTTCTTAAATTTTTCAAGATTACGCGTACTAATTGCTCCACCTATTTCTAGCATTTCTTCTTCTGATATTTCAGATTTTGTTTCCTCTGAAGCCTCTATGGCCGTTTCGGATTCAGCGGTTTTTTCAGCATTGGTGCAGGCAGGGGCAGTGCTAATAATCAGGGATAAAGCTAAGACTGCTATAATATAGACTGATTTTTTCATAATCCTTCCCTTTTATTTATTAGATATCACCTTCAGGTTTTTAAAAATGCTTTTTTTCGTATCTAAAAAATAATAACACAGATATTTATACATTTGAATTTTATGGTTAGATTGCAAGCTCAGACAAGATTATTTTTATACCAGAATTGGGTTTTTTGTAATAAGATTTAATACTTCTAAGATTGATGTCTTTTAAGAATTCTTTCTACTAAAAAGGTAATCCATCTGGAAGGCTCCTTTTTCTGTGAGAATTCCCATCCTTTTAATTTGGTATATATAGATTCCGGAGTAAATCTACCGACATCGTCTGCTTTTACTTTTACAATATTTATCATATCTTCCAATCTCTTATCTTTTTTAAGGAAGGGAAAACGGGTGAGTACATCAAGTGTATGTAAAATATCATACCAGACCAATGGAGCTTTTAACTTTCTAAAATCAGTTCCCATATAAAAGAGGTAAGGATGTCTTTCCCTACTTTGTTCCCACAGATTGAGAATGGATTCAGCTCCAATTCTACTTTCCCTGGATTCAACTAAGTCATCTGATTTGGAAAGTAGTTTTAACATTAAAAGCGTAGCGTATGGGCACGGATCATCTTTTTTTCCGGGACCCCTGAATTTTATTTTTGGTGAAACGGTACATTTCCATCCGTTATCACTTATAAGACCTGCAAGATAATCTATAGCTTTAAGTACCCTTTTATCCTTGCTTAAACCAAGCTCTATTAAGGAATATAGGATTAAGGGTGTGTCACACAGCATCCAAGTCCAAATTCCTTCTCCACTACCGCCAAAATGTTTGGGGATATTTATGAATACTTCAAATACGCCTTCTTCTGATTCTCTTTTCAGTATATTGTCGACAATAGAATTAACTCGAGGGTCTCTTTTTCTTAATCCTATATCAGAAAGAAAGGCAAGCTTATGAATTGGATGAGAAGGATCCTTGTGGCCTTTAAGTGCAGGTCCTGGCCAATTACTTTCTTCACTTATCAGTTCATTTATCTTTCTATCTTCCAGCAGTTTCCTTCTTGCAAGTAAAACCTCTGGATCATTTTCTGATTGATTCATTAAATCTATTCTTGTTCTATACTCAATCCAGGAAGGACCTTCCAAGAGCCAGTTGATTAATTCACTCATATCTATAACTATATGGGACTTTTAATGTTGTAATGATTTTAACTAAAATGACAATTGCTGTAAATATTGAGTTTCGAATTAAGATATTTACAACGCGATTGTCTTAGAAGTGGCTGCCTAGAGCTTTCAATAGCAAGAACTTTTAAAATTAGAATTAAAATCAAATATTAATTGTCTTGTTTGGCTGTCCCGGGTAGTGAATTTTCGAAACAATTTTTGAAGACTATCATCAGGTTAAAAGACTTTTTTTAAATAAATTAAATAAATATTGTATTGAAGTTAATATTATTTATGGCGATAATATATGTCTTAATATTTAAATATAAAAGGAAAAAAATGAAAAAAATAATTTCAATTTCCGTTCTCATTGCAGTAATTGTACTAACTCTTACAGCAATACCTGCCGTTATCTCTGCAGACCCGGATACTGGATATTCATTGGAAGTATCTCCAGGCTGTAACACAGAGTTAAGAATTCATGCATGGGAGGCGTTTACGGGAGTTGTTGTTCTCTGGGTTTTCAAGTTTGCAGGCAGTTGGGAAGAGTTATATGAAATAGGTAATAACTCATCAGGGGAAGGTGTTTTTGATTATATGGTTTATGGGACAATGCCTAATGAGGCCTTATCACCAGATGATGAGGGAGTGTTCATAATTGATTCAGATGACTGGCGTAAAAATGTAAATCTGAAATTGTCCACCGGGCATTATTTTGCAATTCTTGTGCCGATGTTTGAGGAGGAAGAGAATATTGTTAGAGAGTTTACTGTATCAGGCGACTGCAAAGAAGAGGAGAACAAAGAAGAGGAGAAGATAGAGGTGCCATGGGTACGTGACCGTGAAATGACCTGCTGGCAGGTCTGGGTTAATGGGAATAATAATTTTGAATTTATTTT
>CAZAJW010000025.1:0-1973 GCA_964485485.1 uncultured Atribacterota bacterium
CTTTCACAAAATATCTTGCCTTCGGTAGACCTTATGTAAAAGAAATAAAGCATAAGATCTATGCATCGAAAACTTTCGATGAGGTCAAACAATTTTTCAAGGAATTAGATTTTTAACTAAAATTAAAACATAGTCTGACGGTTCTCTACCAGGTTTATATACCCAGAGGAACATTTGTGGCTTAAGGGGTTTGTCCAAAGATAATTCAAATTCTTTTGTCTTAGACGACTAGACCTGAACTGCCGAATATTCCTCTGCCCGGTTTATTTAAGAATATAAAATATTCAGTACGTAATGATTAAAGGTATTTAAAAAGCAGAAAGTTGGTGACAAATGGTACGATATAGAAAAAGTCACCTGGATTCCTGATAAAAATACTCAAAAAAAAGGGAATTATTAATTTGACGTAGAATTAATATAGGTAAAAACTATAAGAGGGCAGGTAAAAAAAATTGATAAATAAAAATGATAAACCTCAAACTACTATGAAAATAAAAGCTATTCTCCCATTCATTTTGATATCCTTTGGATTGACATGGGGCATTGCCTCTTTGATGCTTTTTTTTAATGATCAATTTGTTGTCATGTTTGGCGAGATAAGTCCTTCGAACCCCTTGTATATTCTGGCTGTCTATGCCCCAGCCTTTGCTGCGTTTATGCTAGTTTGGCGTTACTACGGGTTGAGCGGTCTTGGTAGTTATCTCCGCCGTCTCACACTCTGGAGGATGTCGCTTGCCTGGTGGCTGTTTCTGGTATTCGGAACCCCAGCCCTATTTTACCTGGCCTCAGCAATAACTGGCACAATCGCCGATCCTTTTCCGTATAATCCTTGGTATACTGTTATTCCCGCATTGCTGCTAATGCTGGTCTTGGGCCCCGTAGAAGAGTTTGGCTGGCGCGGCCTGGCTCTCCCTCTGCTACAGCGCAGATTTACCCCGTTTGCGGCCAGCGTAATCATTGGTATAATCTGGGGTATATGGCATCTGCCGGCTTTCCTAATTGGTGGAACGCCTCAATCTGAATGGGTTTTTGTTCCTTTTTTCATCGCGGCTATCGCGCTCTCAATTATCATGACTGCAATTTTCAACTCATCAAAAGGCAGCATTCTTACCGCTGCACTGTTCCACTTCCAGTTAAATAACCCCATATGGCCGGACGCTCAACCCTGGGATACAATCTTGTTTGGTTTAGCAGCGCTGATAATAATGATCTTCAAACGAAGAATAATGTTTACCAGCAGCAGTGCTGTAACCACAATTCTTTATCCCGTAGATGAGCCCCTATCAGCACAGACCTTTGACACGTTAGAGTAAGCAACAGGATTAGATACTGTGGAAGACTAAGGGGTCAAATCTTTATTATTGACAGAAACTTATAAATAGGGGGTATATTTCTTCGTTTGAAGCTAATTTTTAGAGAAAAAGAATAAGGCTCTATAATTGAAAAATAACACCCTGGATAACTTGATAGTAGCATAATTTCATCAATCAGGATAGTCAAAAAACTTTCTTTATGCCAGAATAAGTACATATGGCCAGAGGAACATTTGTGGCTTTTGGGGTTTTTCTTAGGTGACTCGATTTAAAATGTCAAATGTTCCTTTGTCTCCTGTGCTTGTCTAAACATAAGGGGAAGATGATTATATTTATGCTTATTAAGATGTAAAATATTTTTTGACATCGTAGTCAATTCATACTACAATTGTAGTCATAAAGGACTACAATTATGGACATATTTTCAATTAAAAAATCAAAATTAAGAGAAGACCTTTTAGCTTTATATTTCACTAATCCTGATAAGAAATATTATCTAAGGGAATTGGAGAGAATATTAAATTATTCTGTTGCAAATATCCGTCGTGAATTAATCAGATTGGAAATTGCAGGGCTTTTTCTGAGTGAAAATAAGGGTAACCAAGTTTACTATTATCTAAATAAATCATATCCTCTTTTTGATGAATTAAAAAGTATTAT
>CAZAJW010000026.1:0-1590 GCA_964485485.1 uncultured Atribacterota bacterium
AAATAACTAAAAACTTTATTTTATAAACGATACTCTTCTTTCATTTCTTCCCCCTCACCCTAACCCTCTCCCTCCGTGGGGAGAGGGAAGTATAAGAAAACAAAATTCTATATTAAATAATTAATAAAGTGTTTTTTGTACCATGCTAGTGGACGGTCCTTTGCCACGGTTAAATTAAGAGAAATGGAACGGGGAAGGACAAACTTCCCCGTTATTTGTTTTTTATAAGGTGGCATTGAATGATTTAAATATTATTTTGCTTTTCTTTTTGAAAATCGGGGACAGGTCCCACAAAAGCGGGATCTGTCCCCTTTAGGAGTCTTGGACATATACAAGCTCTGCCCCTGCAGGATATTACATATTTTTTTTCTTTATATTTTTCTTTCAAATATTTTTTCTTTGAGTCTTTTTCTGAAAACAAAAAACCATAAACTAAAAACTTTCCAACTTTTAATTAATGCCTGCATAAATGGATGGGATTTCTTACGTTGCTTCACTCCAGATATATTTTGTATAAGTTGTTAGTAAGTGCTAAAATATTAATGATTAGATAGATTGATGATTTACAAAAAGTGTTTTAGATTCATATTTCATATAATCTATATCTACCCTATTACAGATATGAGGTGAGATCAATGCATCAGTTAAAAATAATTGTAGAAAAACATTCTGAGGGATATGTAGCTTATCCTTTGGGTTTAAAAGGCATAGTAGTCGGTGAGGGCAGTACCTATGAAGAAGCACTGGCGGATGTAAAATCAGCAATCAAATTTCACATAGAAAGTTTTGGCAAAGATGTATTTGATACGGATAAAATTAAAGAAACTTTTATTGCTGAAGTGGCATTGTAATGAAATTTCCAAGAGACGCTTCTAAGAGAAAGGTTATAAAAACGCTAGAAAACCTTGGATTCAAGATAGTTAGAATAGGATCCCATATCTCAATGATGAGAGAAAATCAAGATGGAACTAAAACTCCTTTAACTATGCCGAACCATGAGAAAATCAAAGGCTCAACACTGAGGGTTCTTTGCAGGCAATCTAGTATTAAGAGGGATGAATTTTTAGAATTATATAAAAAAGCGTGAAGAGGATTAACAATCGAGGGCAGGACCTACAAAAGTGAGATCTGTCCCCTTTTGGGAGTCTTCGGGCAGACACAAGGTCTGCCCCTACAGGATATTACATGCTTCCTTTTGTTATTTCTCTATTGCAAATATTTCATCTTTAAGTCTTTTCCTAAAAACTTTATTTTATAACCGATACTCTTTTTTCATTTCCTCACCCTCACCCTCTCCCTCCGAGGGGAGAGGGAAGTACAAGAAAACATCATAATTTTATAATAACTAATAAAGTGTTTTTTGGAGGGTTTGTGAGTTGCCTTTTGACACAGATCAGCTTATTGCTATATTTGACCATTCACTTTTTTATTGTTAATATTTTATCAAACTTGCTCTTAAAAATATCTGCCTGAACTGAATTTTCCTCGGAAATTGAAAACCTTAGTCCGAAAATTCCGTGCTCCAATATATATCCCCAAAATTTAATAAGGAGAACAAAAATGAAAAGAATTATATGTTTATGGTTTATT
>CAZAJW010000027.1:0-4864 GCA_964485485.1 uncultured Atribacterota bacterium
AATATAACTGCCTGCTTTAGACTTCAGTTGAAAAATTGTCAGATAGCTTCTCTTAATCTTTTCGATGCTAAAACCATATTTATTTAACCATTACCACCTTCTTCGAAGGTAGTTTTTCATGGTTAAATAAATTTCCTCTTCTTTTTTCAGCTTTTTTATGCGATAGGTACACTTATAATCTTATTACAATTATAAGCTAGCTATATTTTAAAGAAATATTAATTTATGGAATGATATTTTGAGATCATAGCAAGTTATATTTTTGAAAAATATACTAAAATTTTACACTATCAATCATAAAAATACCATTATCTTATATTTCTATTTTAACATTTTTACCCTTTTCTTTGTTTGAAAAATATAAACAAAATACTGTGTCAAAAGAACCGTCCCTTTGACAATTTTTATTGCTTTTGCCAGAGAATACAGAAAAATCCGCCCCTATTGCTGGCAGATAATTCTCTTTCTTTTTCCTGACTGATTTCAGTTTCAGGAATATCCGGAGGTATAAAAAGGCATTCTTTGATTGCAACTAAGTAATCTTCTTTTATCTTACTTAAATCTTCCGGAGATTTAAAATCAGCATCTTTAAAAACAGGTACATTTTTCTGAAATTCCGAATCTTGATATAATCTTCCCCAATCACTTTCCCGGTTAATTGTTCCCACTAAAACAGGTCCGCCTTTTTTGCAAACCCGGAACATTTCTTCTATCATTTTATCTGGATCTGAAACAAACTCAATGGTAGCCATAGAAAAAACGCCATCAAAATAGTTATCAGGAAATTGTAAATTCTGGCTATCCATTTTTTTAAATTCAATGGATATTTCTTCCGGTATAGCTCGCTTGCGGGCTATTGCAAGCATCTTTTCAGAGATATCAACCCCAACAACACTTGCTCTCTTTTGAGCTAATTTTAAACTAAAATTACCAGTTCCACATCCAACATCCAGAATATGCATTCCAGGATTTACCTGAAAAAGGTTAAAAGCACAATCCGTTTCTACCCGGTCAGCATATTTCCCTAACTTTGTTTCATACCAATTATCATAATTAATTGCTTCTTTATCAAATAATGTCAACTTTTTCTCCTTTCAATACAAATTGGATAAAATATGTTTTTTAATCTGATTAAATTGGGTCGAAATAACAATCTCTCTTGCCCTTGGTCTGGGTAAAGAAATTTGAACTTCTTCTTTTATTTTTGCAGGACGGGCAGAAAGAACATAGATGCGGTCAGAGAGATAAATCGCTTCTTCTATATCATGAGTTATAAATAAAACGGATGGTTTAATTTTTTCTATGACTTGCAATAACCAGGTTTGCATCTTTGCCCGAGTAATTGCATCCAGACCACCAAGGGGTTCATCAAGAAGCACAATGTCTTTGGAAAACATGTATGTTCTAAGCAATGCAGCCCTTTGTCGCATACCTCCTGATAATTGAAAAGGATATTTGTATTCAAAACCCTCTAACCCAAATAATGTTAGATAAGGTTTCACCTTTTTTCTTGCTTCTATTAGTTTTTCTCCTTTGATAATAAGTGGAAGAGCAGTATTGTCAATAACTTTTTTCCATGGTAACAATAAATCCTTTTGATACATATAGCTGACATGTCCCTGCTCACCGGTATAATCTTTTCCATCAATAAAAACTTTCCCTTCATCTAGCGGAACAATACCAGCAATAATATTAAAAATAGTGCTTTTCCCACAACCACTGGGTCCAATCAGGGTAACAAATTCATTCTTATCCAGATAAAAAGAGATATCGTCAATAATAGGCATTCCCTCATAATTTTGTTTAAGATGTTCAACTTTTAGCTTAATACTAATTCTCCTCTCCCGGTAAAAACTCATTTGTAAAAGAAGTCTCAACATCCAACATCTTCTCAATAAGACCCTGTTTGTATAGCCATCTTGCGTAATTCTCCCATCTCTCTCTTTCCATTACACCCCAGTAAGATGCATCTGCCTGATATTGTCCAGCCAAATATTTCTGACTTGCAATCGCAATGTCATTGTTAATCTCCGGGGCATGTTTTAATAAGTCTTGTACCGCTGTTTCGGGATTTTTTATGCTGTATTGATAGCCTTTTTCGGTAGCCCTGAGAAATTTTTGGATTAATTCCGGCTCTTCCTCCAGTAATGTTTCCCGCGTAATAATTACAGGGGTATAAAAATCCAATTCTGGTGCATAATCCTGTAATAGAATAAAATTAATAGGGAAATCTTTCAATTCTGCCGCTACTCCATCCCAACCATAATATATCCAGGTATAGTCAACATATTCTTGCACTGCAGCAAAAAAGTCAATCGCACCAATGGTTATCATTTCAGTATTAGTAAAATCAGCATTATCAATCTCCATTAATGCTTTAATTGTGGCTTCTTCTACCGGAGAACCCCAACCACCATACTTTTTTCCTTCGAAATCAGCTGGACGCCTAATTCCTTTTTCCACGGGAGAAGCAAATCCGGATGTATTATGCTGTATGACTGCAGCAATAGCTACTACCGGCAAAGACTCTTTGGATGTTCGGGCAAAGGTAACTTGTTCCTGGTAACTAATTCCGAATTCTCCCTGACCGGCCGCAATAAGTCCGGCAGGACCACCCTCTGATGGCTGTATTATATTGACTTCTAAACCTTCTTGTTTATAGAATTCTTTTTCAATTGCAACATACAATCCGGTATGATTAGTATTGGGAACCCAATCCAGCAATACGGTAATTTCCCGGAAAGATTGTTCTTCCATAGAACAAATTGGGGTACTAAAAACAACTAATAACAGCAATGTTAGCAAAATATGTAAAGCATATTTTTTTGATACGTAAAGCATATTTGCTCACCTCCTTGTGAATTTATCTTATAGCCCTTTTCCAGGGCATTGCTAATAATTGAATTAATTCAATTACCTTAAACAAAATCATACTTAGAATGATGATGACCAAAATAGAAGCAAATACTTTATCAAGTGCAAAAGATTGTCTCACTCGAGTCATATAAACACCTAATCCTGTTTTACCACCCATCCATTCACCGATAACCGCTCCGATAATACTATAGGTCGCTGCAATCTTCAGACCTGAAAAAAAACTTCCCAAAGAAGCCGGGAATTTAGCCAGATAAAAAATCTGCCAGCGATTTGCTTTCATCGATTTCATTAAATTTAATAAATCTTTATCAAGTGAACTCAGTCCCTCTAAAAGGCTCACCACAATAGGGAAAAAACAAACCAGAATAACTACCATGACCTTGGGAAGTATACCAAAACCAAACCACATAACAAATAAGGGAGCTAGTACCATAATGGGGATGGTTTGAGAGACGACCAGTAAAGGTTGTAATGCTTTTTTGACCACCGTAAAATTATCCATCAGAATAGCCAGCAAAACTGATAAAGTAATGGCAATTAACAAACCAGTTATTGCCTCTTGTAAGGTAGTATAGATATGTACTGTTATCTCCGGGAGAATAGCAATGCCTACCGTTATCACATCCCAGGGTGAAGGTAGAATATAACGGGCAATCATGCCTGAATCTACAATCAATTGCCATATCAGAATAACCAGAGCAATAAACAATACCGGGATAGCTTTATCTCTTATACTTTCCCACTTTCTCATCAATAGTAACTCCTGTCTTTTTATAATCTATCTTTACCAGAGAAACCACCCTAGATGCTCCCTGCTCGATGCAAATTTCCTGAGCTTTTTTTACGATAACCAGTAAATCATCCAATTCCCCTTCCATAGTTGTTTCCATGGGACCAACTTCATATTTAACTCCACAAGAATCAATGTAAGCAATTACCTGATCAATGACACGATATAGTTTTTCCTCCGGAACATAGGGTAATATCTGTAAACCGAGTGTAATTTTTGCCATTTCTTTTACCTCCAAAAAAAATACCATTACCTGAACAAAGGCAATGGCATTAGGTCTTACCGTTTTTTTACGGTTACTTCCCTCCGCTAGAATTACCTAGGTCAGGTTAAGGGGTCAAAGCAAAATGCTTTTTCTCAGCACGCAGCTCCCCCAGTAACTTCTTATTTTTTTCTTTTATATTATTCAACTATATTATAGCACTCTTGTTTTTTTTGTAAAGAAAAAGCCCGATTAAGTCTAACTCAATTTATTTGAAAAAGATAATTATATGTAATATGATTGAAGCAGAAAAATTAATTAAAAGGGGTTAAATGGGAGAATTGCCTCAAAAAATTGTAATTGTCGGAAATGGAGAAGACTGGAAGAGAGAAAAAATCATTAGTTTTTGTCAAAAATCTGATTATATTATTGCTGCTGATAATGGATTATCATTACTTCATCGTTTTGACATAACACCTGATCTCATTATTGGGGATTTGGATAGTGTTCCACCCTCGCTATTAAAGCATTACCATCAAATACCTGTAGAAAAACATCCAATAAAGAAAGATTTTACTGATTCAGAACTATGTATTAAAAAAGCGATTGCTATGAACCCAAAAGAAATCTTATTATTGGCTATGACCGGTAATTATTTTGACCACAGTTATGCTAGTATAATTAATCTTTTTCGTAATTATCAAACAGATATTAAAATGGAAGTTATTACCTCTAATTCTGTCATTTTCCCTGTTACCGGGAAGATGGCCTTACTTAAAATGAAAGGTAGAAGATTCTCGCTATTTCCGCTAAGTATAATTAAACGATTTACCATGGTAGGGGCTCAATATCAATTTTCAAAGAAAAATCTGACAACTACTGATTACAGTATCAGTAATGTCATCATTGATGATAAGCTAGAAATTAATTTTAAAGAAGGAATGTTATTCTGCGTATTGTTTGATGAAGGATTTCAGTAAACTATCATTCTTTAA
>CAZAJW010000028.1:0-1737 GCA_964485485.1 uncultured Atribacterota bacterium
GATTGGAGAAGTGAACGGTAGTCATGGTGTTCATCGTCCCGGAGGCACTGCCCTCAATTCTGGTCAAGTTGGGAGCTTGCGAGCTGCGCAATTTATTTCTCATCGTTATGATGAAAACCCCATAACTATAGACGATTTTGTACTGCAATCTAAGGAACAAGTTGTCGCAAAAATAAATATGATACAAAAATTATTAGTCAATCTTAACAAAAATAGCAATATCCTGACTTTTAGAGATAAAGCAAGAGAAAGTATGAGTAGATATGGTGCTCACGTTAGATCGTTACAAGATATAAAGAAAGCATTAAAAGAAATGAAGATAAATTTAGAATCTTTCCCGGAGAATATAACTATTAGTTCTTCGCAAGAGCTAGGTTTAGTTTTTAAAAATTATGATATGTTAATTACTCAAATTTGTTATTTAAGCGCTATAAAAAATTATTTAGAAAACGGTGGTCTAAGCCGTGGTTCTTATTTAGTCTATAAAGAAAATAGTCAATTAGCTAATAGTAATTTACCAGAGATGTTTTGTTTCCAACAGGATAACGGAAAATTGGATGACCGAATACAGAGAATTTATTTTAAAGAAGGAAAGTGTTATTTTTCATGGGATAAGGTCAGGCCAATACCTAAAAGGAAAGATTGGTTTGAATGTATTTGGAAAGATTTCAGAGAAGATAAGATAATTTATTTTGATTTGAAGTAGTAAATTTATATTGGCAATTTTTGAAAGAAAGAAGGCTTTTATATCATTGTATAGATATGGTAATGGATCTACTTTTTTATAAAATAGAATCTATGTCAACAAATTGTGAGACTTCTTTTGCCTTAGAAGTTATAACAGTCATCATTGATGATCAATTGTCCTATTTTAGCTAAATTGAATGTTCTGGAGGGGCTCCAGCTCATCCCCGTTTTTCTTGAAGCGATTGGCCAGGATCTTGTCAATGTTGCCCCAAATATCCTTATCCTAAACCCCATCTTCTTGTCGGCTATTGTCAACTTAGGTATGGACCTGGTACACTTCGGTATTATTGTAGTAGTCAATAAGGCCATTGCTTTGGTAAACCAACCGGTATGCAATTGTCTATACATCTTGCCAATTTCTCCAGAGACAGTGTGGAGAAGGTCTACGAGGCTGCAATACCCTACCTCCTGGCCAAATTCTCAGTCCTGATGCTGGTGACACTTATGACTTGGCTATTCATGTGACTACCTGATCTGTTGATGCTGTATGGAACGTAAAATACGGATAAAACATATTTAGAAATTATAATTTGTTCACCTGTTGCCTCACTTAAAAATCTAATCCAAAGCTGATACGTTGCCTCAAGTAGAAATATAATCGAAACTGTTTTGAGCTTTTTTGCTTAAAACAGTTTCTTTATCTCTATTCTGCTTTAAGATATTTAATTTGTAAAGTTGATTCTGCAGTTTAGTGATCTCCCTTTTGAGCTCTGCTGGATTTAGCATAACATATTGTCTTTGTAATTTCATCTTGATTTCATCTGGGATAGATGGGCAGGACAAGACCCTGCGGTAAGGAGTCTTTGCCATATCATACCGCTTTTTGATTTTAATTCCGATTCTTTCCTTTTGCACTATTTTCTCACTGGCTGAAAGAAGTTCACATACAGCCTGAGATAACCATATAACTTATTTAACAGGCGAAGTTCCTTATCGGTATCATAGCGTCCATAGCCCACTGTTCTTCTAATGACAGACCAGTTCTTCTGT
>CAZAJW010000029.1:0-5058 GCA_964485485.1 uncultured Atribacterota bacterium
GAAACTATAATGTGTTAATGGTAGAATAAATATGTTTTTGTGTATTTAAAATACAAGAAAATTAAATAAGGAGTACGAGTAATGATCTATAGTAAAAAATCTATCATGTCTGCTATTGTCTTCTTTTTTGTATCCTTTGTTATATTTTTATTTAATGTAGCATGTGAAGGTATGTTTCCAGTTCCTGAGCCAGAACCTGTTAATTATACAATCACTGCTTCGGCAGGAGCTTATGGAAGTATTGATCCGGAAGGAAAGGTTGTTGTTTCCGAGGGAGAAGAACAGGCTTTTATTATTATTCCTGATGCAGGTTATCAAATCGATGAGGTCTTAATAAACGGTGATTCAATAGGCATAGCGGAAGAATACACTTTCACAAATATTAAAAAAGATTACACCATAGCAGTAATGTTTAAGAAAAAATATACAACTCCTTCAATATCACCAGTACCTGCCAATTATATCTTAACAGCATCAGCAGGAGACGGTGGAACTATAGAGCCTTCAGGAGAAATCAAGGTAAAAAAGGGGGACAATCAAAGTTTTACCATAACCCCTGATATCTGTCATCAGATTGAAAAAATATTTGTAAATGAGTCAGAAGTGGAAGCAGAAGCTCCTTATACTTATACCATTGAGAATATCCAGCAGGATTGCAGCATTGAAGTTAGCTTCCTGCTCTCAGATAAAAAAATAAGAAGATATAATCAGAATGAAGAATTGCAAAAAGATGATTACAGTAGCATACAGGAGGCTATTACTGATGATGATGCTACTGATGGAGATATTATTATTGTTTGCCCGGGCAGTTATAGTGAAAATATTGTTTTTGACGGCAGTAAGAAAATTACACTGAGAAGCGTAGAGCCGGAAAATAAAGATATTGTATCTGCTACCATAATTGATGGTATGGAAAATGGGTCAGTTGCCACCTTTACTAATGGTAACGAGTCTACCTTGCAGGGCTTTACCCTTACAAATGGCTCAGGCACTTCTCCCGTTAATGGTACAAGTACCGATGGTGGAGGTATTTATATTGAAGATAGTTCTCCAAATATTTCAGGTAATATCATTGGGGGTAATAAATCAGCGAATGGTGGAGGAATTTATATAACAGGGAATTCTTCTCCTAAAATTGAAAAAAATATTATCAGGGCCAATAAATCTACCAATATAGCAGGTGGAATTTATATCTTTAGATGCTCAGCAAATATTGCTGATAATATTGTTAGCGGTAATTCAACAAAAAAATATGGTGGCGGTATTTATGTATGTGAAGGGTATGGAGGATCTACTGATGGTATAACCAGTAATATTATTGAAAATAATGAGGCAGATTATGGTGGGGCGATTTATTTAAGCAATACTACTCCTGGAATGGAAACAAATAATATTCGGGATAATGCTGCAAATAAAAACGGAGGGGGTATTTATCTAAATAATAGTTCTCTGAATATTACTAATAATAATATAATAACTGAAAATTCAGCGGATAGGGGAGGAGGATTGTATATTGAAGATTCATATAATTCTACTACTGAAAACAGCATAAATAATAATAATATCACAAAAAATATTGCCACTTCTGCAGGTGGTGGAATATATCTGGACAATAGTATGCCTACTATAGCGGACAATAATATTGTTTCTGAAAATGAAGCACAGTGGGGCGGCGGGATTTATATGGTTAGCAGTTCCCCTGAAATTAATGAGAATAGCATTTTAGCTAATAATGCTATAGGTAGCTCTGGCAGTGGAGGGGGAATTTACATGAATAACAGTTCTCCACATATCTCTAGCAATACTATTAATCTTAATACAGCAGTTAATAACGGGGGTGGAATTTTTATAGGAGGTAGCTATTCTGTTGAGACAGATAATAATATAACCGGGAATAGTGTCGAATATAATTCAGCAAATTATGGTGGAGGGTTTTATATAAATAATAGCAATCCAATAATCACCGGTGAAAATCTTATTAACTACAATACTGCCATTAATGGAGGTGGCTTAAATATTGAAGTCAGCAGCTCTCCTACAATCACCAATAATAGAATTACAGAAAATATAGCGACTGGAAACGGTGGTGGAATAAATATCAAGGATAGTAATCCCGAAATTGGAGGCGTTGATGAAAATGACACCAATAATTTCAATACTATCTGTGGCAACAATCCTGACCAGATAGCACCGGATGAATATGAGTTTAACCATATAAGTAATGAATGTAGCTAAATGAAATAAAGAAAAACAATAGTAATATTTACGAGAGTGAAATAAAAAATCCTAAATATATGATTGTTTCTTTTTATTCATACCTATTTTAAAAAATGATTCAATAGTAAAATAGTTATACTCTACCATTAGACTTATAATTATGAATTTATTAAAATAATAATCAAATAAACAAGGTACCGAATAAGGAGGCTGAACAAGTCAGAGCGAGTTCAACGGTATAACCTACATTGCGAAAAGGATCCAGCCTTCTGGATGATTAAAGCTAAATAGTGCCCTCATCGCCAATAAAGCGATTAGCAATGGAGTAAGCTTCTGTTCTTATTCATTGAATATACTTATTTATCAACAGGTTTTAAAAGTTCTAAGTGCAACTTAAGTATAGGATTGCCTAATATTTTACTAAATACTAACGACCAATGACAAATTATTCATTACGAGGGGTTTTTTTATTGCTAGGAGTCTTTTTCTTTTTTTTGTCATTGCGGAGTGCAGCGAGGAAGCAATCTCATCCAACTATACTCATAAAAGATTAAACCATAAGCACAAAACTACTAACATCATTCATTGTCAAAAAGAATTAAACCAACCAAGAAATTTCATATACTTTATTGTGAAAAGAATTACCAGAACGCATATTCATTAAAAATAATATTGGCAATTATATAATTAAAAAAAATTGAAAAATATTTTTGCAGGCAAATTATTTAAATAACATCATGTCCTTTGCATGCTTATAATTAATCAATTGTTTTACTTTTGTTGCTTTCCAGGCTTTTTCTTGATGTGAATATTCAGATATTTTTTCAGAAGTAAGAAATTTAAAAGCTTTCAGGACTTTATTGATACTATTCATCTCTTCTTTAGAAAAAATAGATAAATTTGGCTTTTCCAAAGGTTTAATTGTTTCATATTCTTCTATTATACATTCCTCAGGAGACTCAATATAATCTACTTTGTAGGTAATATATTTATCGGATAATTCTCCTAATAGCAGTTCATGTTTAATTGGTGTAGGTCCATAATGGTTTTTCAGGTATTTAAATCCGGTAATGGAAAGGGTATAGTCATGGAAATGGATGAAATCAGAGTAAAATAATAATTTCATAAGCTTTGTTTTAAAAAGCCGATTAATTCTTGAGGCAAAGAATAGAATCATGTTTACCATTTTTTCATAATTAAACTGGGTAAAACCACAATATTCATCCAATATTTCATTAAAATATTTTTCTTCGATATTTTCTTCAATTTTTTTATCTATGTCCTTAATCATGATATTTTGAATATTATTTTTAATTTGCAAGTAATCTTTTTGGTTTATCCTATCTTTATTCTCTTCCAACAGTTTTTTCATATTGTTTGGATTTTGCAATAAAACAAGATAATCATTGTGAGATCTATCTTGTAGAGCTCCCCTTTCATAACGATGAATGGTAATTTCACCCCAACCCAAGATACGAGAAAAAGCCCTCTGGCTTAATCCATATTTTTCTCTAATATTTCTAATTTGCTCAGGTGTTAGTAAGCCTTTTTTCTTTCGATATTGCTCATAAATTCTTTCTAAGTTTTCATCTTCCAATTTTTCATCAATTATTTCTTGATTATTAACCATATTAATACGAACTTTTTCAGTTATTTCAATCGGTTCGCCTTTGACTTCATAAGTAGCTTTTCTTTTAATAGTTTTAGTATTATTTTCATTGATAGCCATTTTTCTTTACCTCCTGGGGAACAGAAACGATAATTTTTATTTAAAAGGAAATTTTATAGGATGTCTCGCGATATGAAAAGATATACAAATCACTTCTTCGTGATTTTTGTTTTCCCTTATTTTTAATTTGATATATATCATTTTATTTTGGATAGTCTTTCCAAATATCCAAATTGATTCGCCTTTATAATTTATTTGGTCTAAGTCTTTTTTGGGACCTTCTGAGTAATTCTGAGGCACTAAACTTAATAGTTCATCTTTTACAAGTTTATAATTTAATCCTAATTCAATTAATGTTTCCAGTTTTCCTTGCGAGAGCCCATAAATTCATAAGAACCTTGAGATATAAGATTCTTTATTTTCAATAAGATTAATTTTATGATTTCAATATTTGGGTTAATTTAGTTGTCCTCACAAATTAAAATGTTATCATATGATAACAATATTATACTATATATTTATTTTTTTGCAAGTAGAAACTTACAAGATCCAAAGTGCGAGTAAGATTAGTAGCTAGCCGTTGGTATTTGGTCGGTAGTTAAAAGCCAACAATCTTTTAGTAGTGGAATGATGGAAAAATAAAATATTAGAATGCTGGAACATTGCAATATTGAAATACTATATATCGTATCGAACATTTAAATGCGGTGTCAAAATCAACTTACAAACTCTTCCAAAACACACATTATTAATTATTGTAAAATTATCCTATTCTCATATTTCCTTTTCCCTCGGAGGGAGAGGGTCAGGGTGAGGGGAAAGAGTTTTAGCGTGTTGTTACCGTA
Organism: uncultured Atribacterota bacterium; assembly: GCA_964485485.1. GTDB lineage: Bacteria > Atribacterota > Phoenicimicrobiia > Phoenicimicrobiales > Stramentimicrobiaceae > Oleincola. The sequence continues at coordinate 4,732 of CAZAJW010000029.1, forward strand.
GGGTATAGTGGTGAAAATGTAAATAAGAAGGTTTTTAGTAAAAAGAAAATGTAAATAAATAAAATATAACAAAGACAATCCAACATGAATAAAAAAATAGATGCCCTTGAACTTATTAACAGATGAAATAGACAGTCAGCTGCAGATATTAATAGAGATGTTTTACAGTTATGCAGGTTTAAAATGTCGTGAAATAGGGAAGCTATTAAATCTGAATAATAACACGGATATCTTAGAAGAAAAGGATTAAGAAGTAGAATAGCTAATAATAGTAATATAAATTTAAGCATTTTAATAAGAAGAATGAGAAACAAATTGTCAATAATA
>CAZAJW010000030.1:0-13618 GCA_964485485.1 uncultured Atribacterota bacterium
AATAGTATCTACAAGCCGAATTAGGTCCCTACATCGAGACCAAATCTGAAAAAACCCCACTATAATGGGTAAATAGGCGTAAAAAATTGGCTAATTTCCGGTGATTTTAATTTATTTTTCCGAAACCTGGGTTAGGAAAATTTTAAAACTGCACACTTTAAGTTTTAAAAGCCATCAGATAAAAAAACATCTATTCATTAAATGATATAGCGAAAAGTTTTGATTGACATTTAATTAAATTTACCTTATTCTAACATTAAGTAACAATATATAACTATATATAACTAAATATATTAATATTAGATATAGTTAGCCCTTGCTGAATAATTCAGCTTTTATAATATTTTTTAAAAATTATGGTCTTATTTTTTACGAACTTTTCTATTTTTTATAATTATTCAGCAGAAACTAATTAAAAAAGTAATTATTTTTGATATCCATAGATTTATGTTCTTGATATTTAAATGTTAAGAGTTGCATAAAATAATTCAGAAAAGCATATGGATATAATAACAAGTATTTATAAATATTTGTAATGATATTGAGGAAGTTATTTTTACGAGATTTGGATCTGATCTATAGTATAAGTTTGTACAAAAACTGACTGGAGATAATATGGTACTTATTGTAACTATTAATCCATGTATTGATAAAACAGTTTGTATTAAAAGAAATGAAGTTGGGAAAATTATTAATGCGAGAAAAGTCAAAGTTATTGCTGGAGGGAAAGGGAATAACGTAGCAAGGGTTTTAAAGAAATTAGGAATTAGTAATATATCACTGAATCTTCTTGGTGGTAATTATGGAAAAGTAATTGAAGATTGTTTAAAAAAAGATGGGATTAATTATAAACCAGTATGGATTAAAAGCTCATCACGTACAGTAATTACTGTTTTGGAAGACGATTTAAGGCAAACAGCATATGTGGAGCCAGGTCCACATATTTCAGATATTGAAAAGAAAAATGTGATAGAAGTCTTTACGGAGATCTTAGATAGAAATAAATCTGAAATAAAATTAGTTGTGCTATCTGGTAGTACACCAAGCAAAAGTTGTAATGATATTTATAAAATAATGATAGAAATTGCCAGAGAAAGGAAAATAAGAGTTATACTGGATTCAAGAGGAGAAGCTTTAAAAATTGGGTTAGAAGCAAAACCGTTTTTGATAAAGCCAAATATTAAAGAACTCGAAGATATATTAAAAATTAAATTAGATAACAATGACAGAGAGGATAAAAATAAGCTGGTTAATTATGTGATAGAACTCAACAAACATGTTGAGATTGTGGTTTTAACTATGGGGAATGAGGGTTCTATTATAAGTGATGGCAAAAAAATATATAAAGCAATACCTCCTAGAATAAAAGCAATCAACTCAGTTGGTTCTGGAGATTCATTTATAGCCGGATTCGTGTATGGGATAAATGAAGAATTAGATTTATTGGATTCAGTCCGTATTGCTACTGCTGCAGGTGTGGCTAATGTATCTATGTGGGATGCAGCCAGCTGCAGCTATGACCAAATTATGCAATTTGTTGATAAGGTGAAGGTAGAGGAATTTGTATAATTTATTATACTGGAAATTAAAAAATTCGGCAGTTTATTGTTATAATATTTTAGGAATAGTTATAATATAATTGACATATAAAATTTATTTATCAATAATTTAAATATTTATAACATAATTTAACATATTGTAGATATTTTTATTTCTTGAAAAAATGCTTTCGGAAAAAAGAAGATATGAAATAATAAAATATGTAGAAGAAAAAGAATCAGTATCTATCCATGAATTAAGTGATAAATTCAATGTTACTCCTATGACTGTTAATAGGGATTTAAGAAAACTTCACAAAGAAGGTAAACTATCGGCAGTCAGGGGCGGGGCTATGGCAAGGAGCAAAAGTATTCCTGAGTCTTATTTTTCTCAGCGCATAAACTCTAATTTGGACATAAAACAATCATTAGTGGAAAAAGCTATAAAATATATAGAACCAGGAGATTCCATAATGCTAGATTCCTCTACTACTTCTATTATTTTAAATAGAATGATAATAAAAAATAATATAAAAAATTTAACTATTATAACCAACTCTAATATTATAATTAACGAATTAATTCCCGGAAATGATAATGTAGTAATTAGCACGGGAGGAATATTGCTCAATAAATTTCAGTGTCTTGTAGGACCTCTTGCTGAACTGTTGATTTCACAGATAAGGGTAAATAAATTTTTCTTTTCAGTAGCAGGAATTTCAATTGGTGGAGAGCTTACTGACACCGATATTCAAGAGGTAAACATAAAGAAGATGATGATGAAGGTGGCCAGTAAAAAGATATTATTAGTTGAAAGTTATAAGTTTAATAAAGTTGGTTTATATAAAGTAGCGGATGTAGAAAACATTGATTTAGTAATTAGTGATGAGAAAGGGGAAAATAAAACATTTTTGGAGGAAATTAAAAATAAGGGGGTGAAAGTTATGCTTTAGGTTTTATTGTTTTGTAATTTTTTTGTAAAAGAGTGGGAGGAGGCGAGGGTTTTTGGGAAAACTTAGTTTATTGAAATTCAGCAAAGAAATAAACAAAAATAAATTGAAAGGGGATAAAATGAAAAAATTATCAATTTGGGCTTTAGCAATAGTGCTAGCATTTTTAATGGTAATTAATTTTTCTTTAGCAAGCTGTAAGGAGCAATCAGTAGGGGAAGCTGCTGAAGGAGTAGAAGAAACTGCTGAAAAAGCAGTATTAACTTTTTGGACACTTCAACAGTCAGCTAAAGAAATTGAATCTGCTCAGGAAGAAGCAGTAAAAGATTTTGAAGACAAATACAATTGTGATGTTCAGGTAACTTCATTTCCTTATGTTGAATTGTCAGATAAATTACTTGCAGCAACAGCAAGCGGACAGGGACCAGATTTAGTATTATTGGATCAGATTTGGGTTGCCCAGTATGCAGCAGCAGGATTTGTTATTCCCATAGATGATAGAATGTCCGGATCTCCCATAAAAGAAGAAGATTATTTTCCTGGCGCATGGGGAGCAGGAAGCTATTTAGGACAAACTTATGGTATACCTTTTGATGTAGGTGTATGGGCACTTTTATACTATAATAAAGATTTATTTGCAGATGCAGGATTAGATCCGGAAACTCCTCCTGAAACCTGGGAAGAGTTTTTAGAAGTTGGAGAGAAATTAACAAAGGATGATAAATATGGAACCGCGGTATGGATAGGTAAAGGGGATGCTATACAATGCATGACAGATGCATTTACTTTTTCAGGGGGAGGAAGTATTGTTGACGAAACCGGAACAAAAGCTTTGTTAAATAGTGAAGCAGGAGTAAATGCTCTTAATTTCTGGAAAGCCTGTGCTGAAATTAGTCCTCCTGGTACAGTTGAAAGAAGTGAGGAGGATTCATTTGAATTATTTACTGCTGGTCAGGTCGGTATGTTTTTCTATGGTGAATGGGGGCAAGATACTATTGCTGTTAGAGCACCAGATATGAATTATGGAATGGGTCTCTTACCTAAACCCGAAGGTGGGGAATCTATAGGGACTTTTGGAGGATTTAATCTAGCAATTAACAAAGATTCAGATAACAAAGATCTGGCCTGGGAGTTCATAGTGTATTCTACATCTAAAGATGTTAATAAAGAAATCACCATGTTAACTCCTGCACATAAAGAAGCAGCTGAAGAATATCTAGAGAAAAATAGAGATCTAGGTAAAGGATTTGCGGATACAATTTATAAGCAGCTTACTACATCTCTTTATAGGCCAGCGGTTCCTAATTATCCAGAGATAGCTCAAGTTCAAAATACTGCTACTACTAAAATTGTTTTAGGAGAAGCTACAGCTAAGGAAGCTTTAGATAAGGCAGCAGAAGAAATTAACAATTTGTTGAATCAGTAATTAATTTTAAAAAAGCTGGTAGATTTAAAAATCTACCAGCTTTTACAGCATAAAATTTACTACATAAAAGAATTAAAATAATATGTTTAGCAATAAAGTAAGATCAAACTTTTTAGGCTACTTAATGACAGGTCCATCTATTATTTTAGTTATTTTATTGCTATTTATACCTATAATTTATTCTTTATACATGTCTTTTTTTGATAATAATATTATGAGCCCCTCGTTTATCGGCTTTAAAGGATATTTAGAAATATTTAAAAATGATTATACGGGGTTAGTTTTAAAGAATTCTATTATATGGACATTTTTGGTAGTTTTTTTTCAGTTTACAATAGGTTTGTTTTCAGCGGTTGTATTAAATCGTAATTTTAAGGGCAGAGCTTTATTCAGAAGTATTATTATTTTACCATGGATAATACCTGGCGTAGTGGCTGCAATGATATGGAAATTGATTTATGATGCCCAATTTGGATTTTTAAATAATATTTTATTAAAATTAGGAGTGATAGAAAGCCTTAGCATAACATGGCTTGGCTCGGTAGAAAAATCTCTATACGCAGTAGTTTTAGCTGCAATATGGAAAGGATTTGGCTTTGCTATGTTAATGTGTTTAGCAGCATTAAGAACTGTGCCGAAAGAATTAAGTGAAGCGGCAAAAATCGATGGTGCAAATGGCATCCAGGAGTTTTTACATGTAACTATACCTAGCATAAGCAATGTTATAAAAATTACACTTCTTTTAATAAGTGTTTGGACTTTTAATTATTTTGAAATGATATGGGTTATGACAGGTGGAGGACCAGCAAGGTCAACGCATATTATTCCGACCTATATATATGAATTAGCTTTTAAAAATTTTAATTTTGCAGATGCATCAAGATTCGCTATTATTAGTTTTATCATAGTTGGAATAGCAAGTTTTTTATATATTAGAGAAATCCTAAAAAAAGAGGAAATTTAATTGTCGAAAAGAGTAATATTTTGAAGAAGAAAAAGTTATTATCAAAATTTATTTGGTCTTTTCTTTTATTATGTATAATAATATTTGTACTTTTTCCATTTTTCCAGGTGTTATCTACTTCCTTAAAAAGTCCTCAAGAACAATTTAGAATTCCGGTTAATTTTATACCTGAGGATTTTACTCTTATTAATTTTAAGCAAGCGCTAGAAAGGAAGGAATTTGTCAGATATTTTATTAATAGTCTTGTTGTTTCTTCATCTACTATGATTATAACTATTTTTATTGCATTATTTGGGGCATATGGTTTTACACGTATAAGATTTAATGGAAGAAAATTTTTTCTTATCACGGTACTGTTTGGCCAGTTGTTTTGTTTACCAGCCATAGCTGTTCCTATTTATAAAATTATAGGTGTATTAAAATTATCTAATTCGTACCAGGGATTAATAATTAGTTATTTAGCTTTTACTGTTCCTGTTAGCATTTGGTTATTCCGAGGTTTTCTATACAATATTCCTAAAGAATTAGAGGAAGCATCTTTAATAGATGGATGTACGAAATTAACCGCTTTTTGGAAAATAGTGGTTCCATTGCTAAGACCTGCAGTTGGTGCTATAGGGGCTTATGTGTTTTTTTTAACATGGCAGGAATTTCTATTTGCGTTAATTATTATGACAAAAAAGGAATATAGAACGTTGCCAATTGGAATTATGGATTTTGTAGGATATTATGAAACTAATTGGGGTAACTTAATGGCGGCATCAATTTTAATAACATTGCCTGTATTTATTATTTTTATGTTTTTACAAAGACAGTTAATAGAAGGCTTGACTCAGGGATCAATTAAAGGATGAATATTAATATGTTAACTTAAGCTATTCTATTAAAGAATTTGCATCAATTTTTATTGATTTGAAAATAAAAAATTTATTAAGTCTTAGAAGAGGATCAATTTTGAATAGCAAACAAAGGACAATTTCAGTTTTACAAGGTAAAATACCGGATAGAGTACCATTATTTGAGCTTCTGGTAGATAAAAAGGTAATAAAAAAAATAAAACCTGATGGGGATTATGCAGATCTGGCTGAAGATACTCTCGACTTAGTTTTGACAAATACCCCATCACTTCTTTATAGAAAAACAGACATTGACGAATCTAAGGGAATATTTGTAAACGAATGGGGGACAATCAGACGGGATTCGGGACAGTCTGTATCAATGCCTTTGGAAGGTCCAATAAAAAGCAAAGATGATTTAAAAGGTTATAAAGCGCCTGATCCAGATGATGAATACAGATATATTGAATTAAATTATTTACTCGAAAGATTTAAAGGTAAAAAGGCTGTAGGAATGCACCTTCATGATGTATTTAATTACCCATGCTATCTCAGAGGTATGGATAATTTTCTTATGGATATGGCAATTGATAAGTATATGGTAGAAAAATTAGTTGAAATGTCAATTGATCACAATGTTGCCGTTGCTAGAAATGCAATAAGGATGGGAGCAGATTTTATCGCTCTTGGAGATGATTATGGCGCTACCACAGGGCCTATTTTTTCTCCAAAGAGTTTTGAAGAGCTACTTCTGCCGGGATTAAAGACAGTAGTTAGTGAAATAAAGAAAGCCGGGGGTTTTGTTATAAAACATACCGATGGGAATATAAACAGTATACTTGATATGATAATAAGTGCCGGTATTGATGCAATTCATCCTCTCGAGGAGAAAGCAGGAATGGATATAGCAGGTGTCCAGGAAAAATATAGAGGTAAGGTGGCAGTAATAGGTGGAATTGACTGTAGTGAACTTTTAACAAACAAATTCCCGGAAGATGTAATAGCAGAAACTAAAAAATTGTTAAAAAATATTTCTTCAAGAGGTGGCCACATAGTAGCATCAAGTAATACTATACACCCAAAGGTTAAGCCTGAAAATTATCTCGCAATGGTGGATACAGTTAAGGAATTTGGAGTCTATCCTATAAATATTAGTTAGTATGATAGCAAATAAATTTGATGTAGTTGGTTTTGGAAGCGTAACGCTTGATTATATATGTGTTGTTAACAGTATTGCAAATTATCATCAATCAACATTTATTTCAGATGTCAAGATTTTTGGTGGTGGTGTAGTTCCTACAGCACTTGTAGCCTTTCAAAGACTTGGCAAAAAATCTGCTTTTATTAGCATGCTTGGAGATGACTTGATTGGTAAAAAAATAATCGAAGGACTTGAAGAAGAAGGTGTTGATTGTGATGCAATAGAATTAACAGAAAGTGCAATGTCTCCTTTTAGTTTCGTACAGGTAAATAAAAGATCCGGGAAAAGATCAATAGCATATTACCCGGGACCCAGTCAGTCTTTAACATTTAATAAAAAAGCAAAAGAATTAATAAAGAAGGGAAAGATTTTAGCTATAGATGGGTTTGTACCGCAGGAAGATTTAAAGGCAGTAAAATATGCTCATGAACAAGGAGTAAAAGTTATGCTTGATGCTAACAAGATACTTGCCGGAACAGAAGAACTGCTTCCCCATATTGATTATTTAATAACTTCAGAAGCCTTTTTATTTGAATATTCGGGAAATAAAAACGTAGAATTTTCGCTAAAAAAAATTTATAGAGATAGCAGACCTGATATATTGGTAACTACCCTTGGCAGTAAGGGATCGGTTGCGTTTGTGGATAGTAAAATTGTTTACGTGGATAGCTTTAATGTTGAGGTATTGAATACAACTGGTGCTGGAGATGTATACCATGGTGCTTTTTTATATGGAATTTTAAAAGAATGGTGTATCAAAGATATTATGATTTTTTCATCAGCAGTAGCAGCAATAAAATGTAAAAGCTATGGTGGAAGACAGGCAATACCTGATTATAGGTCTACTATAAGTTTTCTGAAAGAAAGGGGTATTGATGTTGGAAGATTTGATTAAATATTTATATTTTTTTAGTTCGATTATATAAGCTTAAACGATTTGAAAAAAGAATACTTATTCACCAGCTTTATAATGACATACCACTAGTTTGGAGTAGATTGAGTAAGGGATATTGGTTAGTTAATATGTAAAAATTAGGTTTTGAACTAGAATTTGATATTAATAACTTTAAAAAAACTGGTAAACATATTTAATAGTAAATATTACTAAAATTTAATTAAGCTTTTAGCAAATTATTAATTTTTGGAGGATATGTTCTATGAATTCAAAGGAAAGAGTACTAACAACAATTAATCATGAAGAACCCGATAGAGTTCCGGTAGACATAATGATAGCACCAGAAGTAGGAGAAATATTAATAGATACCTTATGTTTAGATCTAGAAAGTGACCCCTTTGCTCTATCTAAAGTTTTAGGAAATGATATATTATATGGATTTTTGGGTTTTTGTGACGGTTTTAGTTCCATATATAAAGAGGAGAGAAAGATTGAGGAAAATTTATATAAGGATCAATTTGGAATAAAGTGGAGAAAGAAGTCTCATAAATACGGTAGCTATTGTGAGTTTGCTGAGCACCCATTGGCAAATATGAAAAATTATGATAGCTATAAATGGCCTGATCCCTTAGTAGCAGAAAAAGAAGGTATAGATATGTATAAAAAAATTATAGATGAATGTGGAAATGAATATGCAATTATTGGCAGTGCTGCTTGCAGCATATTAGAGGCCTCCTGGTATCTCAGGGGACTTGAAAACCTGCTGATGGATTTATATTTAAATAAAGATTTTGTTATCGAGCTTTTTGATAAAACAATGGAATATACACTTAAAATTTCAAAGAAACTTGTTGAAATGGGGGTCGATATAATTTGGTGGGGTGATGATATTGCTATGGAAAAAGGACCATTGATAGATCCTAAATTTTATAGGGAATTAATAAAACCTCGTTATGCATATATGATTCAGGAAGTAAAAAAAATAAATAAAGATGTAAAAATTGCATATCACACAGATGGAAATATAGAATGGGCTCTTGACGATATTGTAGAAATTGGAGTAGAGATTTTAAATCCTTTGCAACCAGATGCAAATAATTTTGTAGAAATAAAGAAAAAATATGGCGATAAATTAACTTTCTGGGGAAATGTTGATACAAGAAACATAATGATTAATGGAAATTTTGTTGATGTAGCAAATGAAGTTAAGAGGGTAATATCAATATTATCACCTGGCGGAGGGCACATTCTTTGCTCAAATCATACAGTTCAGGCTAGTCCTAGAGCAATAGATAATACAATTACTTACTATTGGTCTGCAAGAAAGTTTGGCAACTATCCAATTAATATTAGAACAAAAGAAGATATAAAAAAAGGAAGGGTTTATACATTTTAAACATGATCAATTAATGATTATCCGGGATCTGGAAAATCATTGAAATTTAACAACAAAGAGAAAGAACCCGTAAAGCAATAAAAGATTATCGCAATATATTGATATGTAAAAGCAAAATATGAGATTTAGAAGGAAGATTTATCTATTCTATAGAAAAAGGGGTATTGATATTGAAAGATTCAAAGCTTAAAGATATGGATTCGGAAAAATTAAAAAAAATTAAGAATATAATTTACAAGTTATTGGAAGAAGGTAACGGAATTTTAAGACTTGAGCCAACATGGGTGGCTAGAAGCGGGTTCAAATCAGGGAAAAACCTGGGATTAAAAGAAGAAGAATATAATAAAGGCGAAAGGGGAGAAATTACTGAGCGGTGGATAGGATCGACTACAAAAGCTGAAAACCAAATTGGCCCGGTAGACGAAGGTTTATCTTATATTTACTCGGGCAGTAGTTTATCTATTACTCTAAAGGAAGCAGTAGATTGTGCAAAAGAATTAATAATTGGAAGAAATTATTCTATTAAACATAGAGATCCTGGAATGTTAACAAAAATATTAGATTACTCTGACAGAATTTATTATCACTATCATCAGCAGGAAAAAGATGCGGCTCTTGTAGGTAAAAATCCTAAAGAAGAGGCTTATTACTTTCCCGAAGATGCATGCTTAGGCAAACACCCTGAGACTTTTTTTGGCGTCCATCCTTATATAGCAGAAAAAGAAAATCGCAATATTATATTACCATATCTAGTTGATTGGAACAGTGACCTTATATTAAAACATTCAAGAGCATACTCTCAGGCACGGGATGATGGGTTTCACTTACCGTCAGGTATCCCCCATGCTCCAGGTTCAGCTCTTACTATTGAGATTCAGCAAAACTCTGATGTTTATGGAAATCTGCAGGCGATGTATATGGGTAAAATCATGCCGAAGGAAACTTTATTTAAATATGTAAGAGAAAAAGATTGGAAGATGTTAAGAGAGAAAGCAGTACTAAATCAATTCGATTGGGAGAAAAGTGGAGATCCCTACTTTTATGAGAATAGACACACCCCTCCGGTTCAGGTTAAAGGTTCAAAGCAGGAAGGAGGAGAGGAATACTGGATCTTTTATAACACTAAAAAATTTAGTGGTAAAAAGTTGATAGTATATCCTGGAGGAAGTTATGCAAGTAAAGATAATGGGGCATACGTAATTTTAGTCTGGAAAGGTGAAGGAAAAATAGATGGGCAATGTATTAAAGCAAATAGCTTTAACCAGGATGAGTTATTTGTTTCATATAATAAAGCAATTAATGCTATAAAAATTGAAAACAACGGAAAAAAAGATTTACAAATTTTTAAATTTTTCGGACCAGATATAAACTTAGATGCACCAGTACTGCCTGCATATGAAAAGTAAAATTTTATTTATTCAGATCTTTTTGTTAAAGAATAAAGTGATGGCTGAAAATATCAGGAGTATAAAAAAGAAGTAAAGTGGAAACCATATAAAATTAAATATATGAAAATCCTTGAAGATGTACTGGATTATAAAAATTATCAGCAGAAAGACAATTGATAATAAAAAAGACACCAGGCTTGATTTTGAGAGGTCCTGAAATTGTTTTTCATCATACCATTCGCTTATTCTTTCTTTAAGTTTTAAGATCAGCCGGTATAAGACTATAAGTACATATGGAATAACAGCTATGATGCCGGTTGCTATCACTCCGGCCTTTACAGCCCAAATTGGCAGGGGATAGAATGTTAAATACAGCAGAGAGAAAATAGTAATAAGGACAAGACCCGATACTCCGCTTAGAATACCTATATACTGGGCATTTATAAATATAGAATCATCTTTCAACACTATCTCTTCGCTTTTCTTATTAAATGACTTAAGTGTTTGTATTATAAGTATTATCATAAGTATATAGAATATGTAATGCAGCACCTGGCTGGCAAATAGGATATAAAATTCATTTGGGAAACCAAAAGTATACTCCTTTACAATATCATTTACCAGCGCAAAGTCACCAAATATCATCAGCATACATATATTTTTATTTTGCAATTTATTTTTTAGCAGGAGTTATTTTTTAGCAAGAGCTTCAGCAGCAGTGACCCAGTCACTAACGGAGCTAAAAACTGGAATACCTGCAGCCCTTTCTATTAGGTTTGACATATATCCTGTATATTCTCCGCCTGTTGCACCTATTACGATAGGTTTTATTGGGTTTTTACAGCATATGGAAAGATTTCTACTTATGTTCCTGCTCACAGGGGTATCCTGGAAAAGAAACCATAACATTATGATATCAACACCCGGATCTTCCATCGCAGTCCTGATGGAAATCTCGTAATCTTTATCAGTTCCTGAACCAGTAAGATCTATTGGATTTTTTATGATTGCATAGGCAGGAAGTTTTTCTTTAAGATATCTTTTTGACTTTTCTGTAAGCTCTGCCATCTTAAGTATTTTCTTTTTTTCCATCCTGTCGACTGCCTGTATTACCGTACCGGCGCCATCGGTTACGGCCATCACTCTATTTCCTTTTGCCCTCTTCTGCATTGCAAGAGCCTTAGATGCAGCAACAAGTTCTTCAAAGCTGTCAACTGATATAAGGCCCGCCTGGTTAAAAATACCTCTTGAAAGATTATATGTCCCCGAAAGAAAACCTGTATGGGATATGGAAAGATCTGATGACCTAGCGCTTCTACCGGATTTGAATATTACTACCGGTTTCTTTTTAGATACTTTTTTTGCTGTATTGTAGAATTTCCTCCCCTTATCGAATCCTTCAACGTATATAGCTATGACTTTCGTTCTGGGATCATTTCCATAAAATTTTAAAAGGTCTGCTTCATCGACATCTATTCTGTTACCGTAGCTTGCAAATTTACTCATTCCTGCATTTTCCATAAATTCAATAAAACCTGCGCCGACTGTTCCCGACTGGGTCATCATTGAAACCGAGCCGGCCCTGGGTCTTGACATCACATCATTTACCTGGAAGAAAGTATCAAGCCTGCTGTAAGCGTCGAAAACACCAATACAGTTACAGCCTATAATCCTTATATCATATTTATGTGCGGTATCCTTTATACTTTTTTCCAGTTTTACGGATCCAGCTTCCTTTCCGCCTCCTGAGATTATAACTATATTATGTATATCTTTTTCCCTGCACTGCTCCAGTATATCAGGAACTGCTGAAAGAGGTACGGAGACCACGGCAAGATCCACATTATCCGGAATATCAGACAGGGAAGGATAGGCCCTTAAACCCATAATTATCTTACTTTTGGGATTGACCGGGTAAACCCTTCCTTTATAATCATAAGAAATAAGGCTGTCCAGAATGTAATTTCCAAGTTTGTCCCTTGATGAGCCTGATGCCCCTATAACTGCTACTGACTGTGCATCAAAGAACCTTTCAAGGTATTTTGTATATGGTTTTTCGTCAGTCAGACAATTTTTTTGGGAAGATCTGACATACTTAAAATCCACTACCCTGTGTTCATCCCCTTTTAAGACAACAGGGTTCATGTCAAATGAATCCAGGTCCTCAAAATGTTCATAAGCCATTTTGCCGGTTTTAAAAATTATATCAGAAAGCATTTCTCTCGAAACTGGTACTGCCGACCTGTAGCCATTTAAAATAATATCTGAAAATTTAGGTTCGTCTATCATACTGGATACATCTTCTCTGGAAACAGGCAGGGCTCTGAAAACAACATCCCTGAATACTTCCGCAAATATTCCTCCCATACCGAACATGATTGTAGGTCCGAAAGCCTTATCAAATTTATATCCTATTATTACCTCAAAACAGTCCCTGAACATTTCCTGGACTATAATTCCCTTTATTATGGCACCGGGCCTGGACTTTTTGACTGAAAGCATAATATCATCAAAAGCCTTCCTTACTTCTTTTTCAGAATATAAATTAAGTTTTACGCCGCCTGTATCTGTTTTATGGAGAATGTCCGGGGATTCAATTTTGAGTGCAACCGGAAAGCCTAACTTTTTTGACAGGTCTGCTGCTTCATATTTATCTCCTGCCAGGAAGGATTTTGCAGAGACCAGGCCATAATTTTCATAAATTTTTAATGGAATCTTTTCTGACAATTTTTCCTCTTTAAATATAGATTAAGATTTACTAACAAATAAAGAAAAAACTCTGAATTTATTGAATTATAAACAGGTTGAATTTTTATTTCAAATAGATAAGTTTTATATTTCATCACATGTATATTTTATTGGTTTTTAGAAAAAATTATGTATAATATTGAAATTAAGGTAAACGATATCAAAAAATTAAACTGTGAGACAAATTGAAAGCTAATATTAAAATCGTTGCAAAGAAGGCCGGAGTATCTACTGCGACAGTTTCAAGAGTCTTAAGGGATTATCCGGGCGTTAGAA
>CAZAJW010000031.1:0-3569 GCA_964485485.1 uncultured Atribacterota bacterium
ACACCCCTCAACACCTTTATAGTATACCTTCTTCAGCTTTTGTCGCTCAATTTGTTGGAAAGAATAATAAGTTCATTGCAAAACAGAAAAAAGATGAGAATGGTAACTTTTTTGCTGAAACAGCAGAAAATCATAGGTTTAAATTAAGCAAGCCTATTGATTTAAAATATGATAATTCTATCGAATTATACGTCAGGCCAGAGGCTATGATCATTAATCCAAAGATTATAAAAGAAAATTTTAATATACTGAATGTTACTGTAAAAACAATACTTTTTGATGGCGGTGATAGCAAGCTTCTGGTTGTACCTGAAAATTCTAAACAAGAGATTATAGTTTCTCTGCCACAGAATAGACAATTTGATTATATAAAAGCCAAGGACAATATAAAAATAGGTTGGGATCCTGAAGCTGCTATATGTTTCAATAAAACAGACGGTAAAATATATGAAGAACTCTGAAACCTCTAAAATAAAATGGAGTTTTGTTATATTCTTTATCCCGGTTTTTTTATGGTTATTTTTATTAATAGTACTTCCACATTTTGAGCTTCTACGAATGTCATTTCTAGGGAGGTCAGGATTTAGTTTTGAAAATTATCAAGCTTTTTTTACTGAACCGATTTATTGGCTTACTTTTGTACGGACAGCTTTGTATTCTATCCTTATAACATTTATTGTTCTGATTATTGCCCTTCCTATTGCTTTTTTTATTACTAAAGTTGTTAGTTTAAAAATTCAGGGAGCATTATTTGTTTTTCTTTTAGTTCCATTTTGGGTTAGCGAATTAATCAGAGTATACGGATGGATGATACTTTTACGGGAAAGTGGAGTTCTTAACAATTTTTTAGTAGGAATAGGCTTATTCGGGCAACCCATAGAGATGCTTTACAATGATATTACTATGATAATGGGGCTAGTTTATACCTCTATGCTTTTTATGATTATACCAATTATAGGTGTAATGGAAAGTCTAGATGATTCTCTTATTGAAGCAGCATACGACTTGGGGGCAAAAAAGATAGCAATATGGCGTGAAATTATCATTCCCTACTCAATGCCTGGAATCGTATCGGGAAGCATAATTGTATTCATGCTGGTTCTGGGAAGCTATTTGACTCCAAAACTATTAGGGGGTAAAAATTCTCTATGGTTTACCGAACAAATATATAATCAGATAATAACTTATTTTAATTGGAATCAAGGAGCTGCTTTTGGGTTTCTGTTGTTACTCTTATCTTCAATTATAATATGGGTTGCATTGAAATTAACGAAACAGGATTTTAGGAAGGTGATTAAATGATACGAACATTACCAAACTCTAAAAGCTATTTAACGGGCTACAGGCTTTTTACCCTTTTCTATTTCATATTTCTATTTGCTCCGCTTGTTGTAACGATGATTCTTGCCTTCAATGATTCCATGTTCCCATCCTTACCATGGAAAGGACTTACGCTTGACTGGTTTTTTGGAAAGGGACCTGAAAAAATAGGTATATTTTATGATAAAATGAATTTAAGAGCTATAGCGACTTCCTTTAAAGTTGCAATTTCAGTTTCTATACTTTCAGCTGTTGTTGGAACTATGGCCGCTTTTCTCTTTGAACAGGAAGATTTCAAGTATAAGGATATTTTGTACTTCCTAATGATTGCACCATTAGTAATACCAGGAGTAATTCTTGGTATATCTATACTGCTATTTTCTACTACAGTAGGATTATTTATTGAGAATACTTTCGGCATTGATATAAAAATACTTAGGCCAGGTTTCTGGCTTATAGTATTTGGTCAGTTTTCATTTATAACTACTATCGTAACGATGGTTATTTCTGCAAGACTTAGAAAATTTGACCGGACATTGGAAGAAGCTGCATCCGATCTTGGTGCGAATCGATTTGCAGTGATCTGGTTTATCACCCTTCAATATCTTAAGCCGTCAATCTTAGCAGGAGCTGCAATAGCTTTTCTCATGTCCTTTGAAAATTTTAATACTACAACATTTCTTATTAGTTCTCAGCCTACTCTCCCTATAATTTTGTATCAACAGGTAAGAGATGGATCGACCCCAGTGATCAATGCGATATCTTTTATTTTAATAATAAGTGCTTCAATTATTGCAATAGTTAATTTTCGTTATGGAAAAAAAGAAATAAGTTAGTTTGATAAGTACATAGATAGTCTGTTCCCGACCTACATAAATAAATCCGGTAAGAACAATCTGACTGATAAGTCAATTTAATGACCTTATTAAAATGCAAAAATACCAAGGGGTTTTTTGTTTAATATAATTAATATTTAAAGGAGCTTTAAAGATGCATAATGTTTATATTTTAGGCCATCGTGGTGCTTCAGGGGAAGCTCCCGAAAATACTAGAATTGCCTTTAAAAAGGCTATGCAATATGGTGCAGACGGAGTAGAACTGGATGTTCATTTAACAAGAGACAAAGAATTAGTAGTTATCCATGATGAACGAGTTGATCGAACTACAGATTGTATGGGTTATGTAAAAGACTTAACTTTAAGTGAAATCAAAAAATTGGATGCCGGAAGTTATTTTTCTCCTCGATTTTCTCGGGAAAGAATTTTGACTTTAGAAGAAACTTTAGAAATTATCAAAGAATGTAAGGTGATTAATATTGAAATAAAAAATAATATAATCAGATACCCCAATATAGAAGAAAAGGTAATTAACATAATAAAAGAGAAAAAGTTAGAAGAAAAAATTATATGTTCTTCATTCAATCATTATAGTGTTCATACCATGAAACGTCTGGCTCCGGAAATTAAAACAGGTGTACTTTATGATTCAACTTTATACCAACCATGGTTTTATGCTAAGAGATTATGTGCTGATGCAATACATCCTTATTATCGAAGCATTTCAATTGAAATTATCGAGTCTTGTCATAAGAATAGTATCAAAGTCAATGTGTGGACTGTAGACGACAAGCAGATGATAAAAAAGATGATTAAGAATCAGGTGGATATGATTATTACAAATTACCCGGGGAAAGCATTTAAAATATTAAGAGAACTAAATAATGGGTAGAAATAAAGGGGTAAATCTTTATTATTGACAGTTATATTTTTTGATATTTTAACTGGGAAAAGTTATTACAAATTTTTTAATATGGTGATTTAAATTAAATTGTATATATTTTCCAAAATTGCATTTAAAAAGGAATCATTTTGAATAATACAGAAATCAAAGTTGGAATCATTTGTCCGCTTACTGATGAATACGATGCCTGTAAAGAAATACTGGGCTTGAAGAATGAATCAGAATTATTCGGACGTATTATTTCAGAAAGAAAAGAGGGTAGAGGGGTATGAATATGACCCATCTTCTGGTAAGGAATTGGGGAAAATACCTTTCGGGGAGGACGAATCCTGTAGTGTGATCAGTGAAGCTTTCTACAAAAAAGTTTTTCAGGAATTTTCTAACCATATCCAAGAAACAAGGGCAATTATTATCAGGATTGGTAATGTAGCCTGTGGTGAGAAGGATGTTAAAAACCGGCAATTAAGACAAGAATTACATGAAAATTTTAATGGACTTATCTGCAATTG
>CAZAJW010000032.1:0-2551 GCA_964485485.1 uncultured Atribacterota bacterium
CAAATAAGCTATATAAAAAAAGGAAGGCAAATGAAGAATTAGCTCTATGATTGCCTGGTTCATTATACCTCAAGAAATGGGGAATAATGAGTAAATTAAAATAATTTGATAGATAATAAAAAACTGTTGACTTTTTGATGATAGCCAATAAAATAGAGCTATTAAATGAAAATATAATTAATCCAGATAGATAAACTGCAAAATATTAGCACCACAACAACGTATAACAATCAATCAAAATATTGATAATAAATTATTAATTTATAAATTTAAGGGGTTTAAAAAAATGATTGAAAAAAAGAAAAAAATTGATATTTATAAAGAAGCATCGTCAACTGACCATTATTTCTATTTAAATAATGGAACTCCATTGAAAAACTTAGCAGAACTAATCGATCAATTGGTGAATATGGATCAGAGTTTATTTAACAATCATGTTAATAAGAAAAATAATGATTTTTCCAATTGGGTACGTGATGTCTTTGGATACAAAGAATTAGCCAGAAGAATGAATATGTCTCGTTCTCCACAAGGAATGTTAAAATCAATTACCAAATACCTGGAATCATAAATTATCTTATAAAGTAGAAAGGATTTTTCAAATCGAACAATTAAAAAGTATTAACGGAAAACAGAGGGTTGTTATTGAAAATGTGCAACCTGAAATTAATCACGGAAAATTTGCCATTAAAAGAATTGCCGGTGAAAGCATAAAGGTTACTGCTGATATCTATGCTGACGGTCATGACCAAATTTTGGCAAACCTGCTTTTTCGTAAACAGGGTGAACAAAACTGGGAAAAATCAACCATGCAATTTATTGTCAATGACCTATGGCAGGGAGAATTTTCAGTTAATCAAGCTGGAATCTATGAATATACTTTGGAAGCAATGGTAGACCACCTATCAAGCTGGTGGAAAGATATTCAAAAAAAAGCAGAGAGCGGTAGAAATATTATTGTTGATATTAAAAGCGGTATTTCTATCCTGACTGAATCCATGCAAAAAATTGGAGAACCGGATAAACAAGCAACAATTCAACAGATTATTGCTCTTATTCAAAAGGGAGAACCACAAGATATTTTGATAAAAAAATTGCAAAAAGAGCTAGATAGTGAATTCCTGCAGAAATATCCGGTACCAAACCATATTACTCGTTATACTAATATTTTAAAAGTAAATGTTGAGAGAAATAGGGCCGGCTTCAGTGCCTGGTATGAAATTTTTCCCCGTTCCTGTTCTACTGAACCAGACAAACATGGTACTTTTCGTGATTGCCTGAAAAGAATACCCGAAATTGCCCAAATGGGTTTCAATGTGTTATATTTTCCTCCAATACATCCTATTGGAATTACCCACCGTAAAGGTAAAAATAATTCTGTTATTGCAGACCAAGAAGATCCAGGCAGTCCCTGGGCTATCGGAAATGATATAGGCGGACATATGACTATTCATCCAGCATTAGGTAGTTTTTCTGATTTTCAAAAAGTCATTAAAAAAGCTAATGAATATGGAATGGAATTAGCCCTGGATCTTGCTTTTCAATGTTCACCGGATCATCCTTATATTAAGGATCATCCGGAATGGTTTCGCTGGAGAGTAGATGGAACTATTCAATATGCGGAAAATCCACCTAAAAAATATGAAGACATCGTCCCTTTCAATTTTGAAACAGAACAATGGCAAAATCTATGGGAAGAACTAAAAAATATCGTTATTTTCTGGATTAAGCAGGGAATTAAAATTTTTAGAGTAGATAACCCACATACCAAGCCTTTTCTTTTTTGGGAATGGCTAATTAAGCTTATAAAGGATGATTATCCCGAAGTCATATTTTTGGCAGAAGCATTTACCAGACCTAAAGTTATGTATCGATTGGCTAAGCTTGGCTTTACCCAGTCTTATACCTATTTTACCTGGCGAAATACTAAACAGGAATTAACTGAATATTTGCTAGAAATTACTCAGAGTCAGGTTAAGGATTTTTTCCGACCCAATTTTTGGCCTAATACACCCGATATTTTATCTGAATATTTACAAGCTGACAGCCAGCCAGCATTTATAATCAGATTTATACTGGCGTCAACATTATCATCCAATTACGGTATTTATGGTCCACCTTATGAAAGGTTTATTAATAAAGCAATTCCGGGGAAAGAAGAGTATTATGGTTCAGAAAAATATGAAATAAAAAAATGGTTACCGGAAGAAGTCAAAGAAAGTACACGCACACTTATAACCACTATTAATAAGATTAGAAAAGAGAATCAGGAATTTCAGAAAACAAATAATATTAGATTTTTGCCGGTGGAAAATAGCCAATTACTCTATTATGCCAAATTTAATGAACAGGAAACTAACGCCATCCTGGTTGTTGTTAACCTGGATCCTAACTACACACAATCTGGCTGGATAAAAGTACCACTAAATGAACTGGGGATTTCAACTGAACAATCCTTTTTGGCTCAAGATTTATTAGGTGGCGGACAATATATCTGGCAGGGTGAATATAATTATGTAGAGTTAAACCCACATATTCTACCAGCACATAT
>CAZAJW010000033.1:0-10486 GCA_964485485.1 uncultured Atribacterota bacterium
CCAACAGCAAAAATGATTGCGGAGGGTCCTTGGCTATTGGTGAATATCTTTACTTTTTGGTTAAAATTATCTTTGCTAGGGTTGATTATTTTATCAAAACCCAGCTTTTGAGCAGTTTGAATTTTTTTCTCAATTAATTCCGAGATGATTACGTTTGCTCCAAAATACCTGGCAACCTGTGCGTTTAATAGTCCCATTGTGCCTGCCCCAATGACTAGAACGTGTTCGCCGGGCTGGAGAGTTAGTCGTTCGATGCCCTGAAGTACAGTGGCCAGGGGTTCAGTAAAACCAGCTTCCTCAAATGGTATCTTTTTATCAACTTTTACAACATGTTTTTTATTTATGACTTCATATTGTCCACAGCCGTAATACCCGTAATAACCATATTTATCTATTGTAAATTTTTCAGTTGGCTTATTTAGGCATAAATGCATATTCAATCCTTTTCGACAGTTTGCACATTCCAGGCAAGGTCGATAAATATTATCAACAACCTGGTCACCGACTTTAAGGTTTTCTACCTTTTTCCCTATGTTAGCAACGATTCCGGATTGTTCATGTCCCCAGGCCATTGGATAGGGCTGTTGATGTCGAAGGCCTAACCATTGTTGATAATCATGGGTGCATATATTGCAGGATTTATTATGTACCAAAACCTCATCATCATCTATTTTGGGGATTTCATGTTCATGCACTTCAGCTTTTTTATCTGCTACTAATACTCCGAATTTCATGTTTTTTTTCAAAATAAAATGTTCCTCCTAATTGCTATGATTGCTATAATAACTTAATTCACTTACTGTGTATTATTATACTATATAAATAGGATTAAGCAATTAAAATTCTAGCCCTGGTGTGTTTATTTTTTATTTACTAACTCCTTTTATATTTAATGAACATAAGTTCAATTTACCTAAATTTATGATAATTAATAAAATATTATTGTCAAATATTTATAAAATTGAGGGAATATTAGTAAGGAAATTATATCATAGACATAGAAAAGAATTGATTATCAATTGTTCATTATTCTATTTTCTTAGAAAGTTATCCTATTTGTAGTCTATGAGAATGAAAATTCAGAGAAAAGTAACAATGTTAAATTTTATTTCTTTGATGATTTGTAATATAGACACCTGTTAGAACCATAAACGCTCCGACTAAAAAAGCAAGGGTAAGATGTTCTTTAAGGATTAGAATTCCACCGGTTGTTGTAAATATAGGTACGAGGTTCAGAAATATCCCGGAACGCGAAGCACCAATAGAATAGACCGATTCATAATAAAATTTATAGCTGACGGCTGTGCCTAATGTTCCAATGGATAAATTGCCAAGCATTATCCATAAGCCCATGTTTCTTAAATCAACGAAACTGTCCTGTTGAAAGCCAATTGCCGCAAGTATGATTGATCCGACAATGCTGGCATAAAATAAGATGATGATGGAATCAAGATTCTCGCTGATAGATTTTCCGAGCAGGGTAAAGATAACCCAACATAGTACTGCACCTAAAATATATAGCTCTCCAATACTAATATTTCCCCGGAAAACTGAAAAAACAGCACCATTGGTGATTACAACAACTGTGCCTAACAAAGATATAAAGATACCGATTAGCTTCAAAAAGTTGAGTTTTTCATCAAAGAATATTTTAGAGAAGATAGCAAGAAAAATGGGATTCAGGGCAACAATAACAGAAGCCTTACTTGCAGTTGTGTATTTTAGGCCCGAGAAAAAACAAATGCTATCCCCGGCTATTCCAATAGTTCCCAATAGTATAATAATGAATAATTGATAAGGACTTATTTTAGGTAATTTTCGATATTTTTGTAAAACAATGATTAATAAAAAGAGAGAAGCAATAACAAAACGTAGGGTTGACGAAGTAATAGGAGAAAGAACAACCGAGGTTATTCGTGCAATAATAAAATTGCTGGCAAAAAAAATAGTTACTAGTATTAATTTTAGGTAAGATTGCTGTGAACTGTATTTAATATTTATTTTTAATTCCTCTTTCAAAAATATTATTATTTGTTATTGATATAACTAATACTTGATTCTACAAAGCAAAAAACCAATATCTTGTTTTAATTTTTATTTTAAACAGGATAAAAATCAAGCATACCCATCAATTTTATAACAAAATTTTTAAAATTGATAGTATTCTTTAGTTGTGTTTATAAGAAAATTAAAATAATTAAATTATTTAATATTGTATATCAAAAGATAATACAATTTAGAACAAGGATATTTCTTTATAGGCAATGATCGGCAATGATTTATCTAACCATAAAAAACCTTTTAGAGAGTTGTATTGTTTTGCTATAATATTCATAGTTTTTATAAAAATATGTTATATTAAAATTGCCAAGCAAATAATTTTTATGAATACGGGAGGGAAGCGTAATAATGGATAAAAATATGAATATGTTTAGTCTGGACAAAAAAATTGCTCTTATTACAGGTTCAAGCAGGGGGCTGGGTTTGGTAATGGCAAAGGGATTAGGTCATGCCGGGGCAACATTAATTTTAAATGGACGCAAGCAAAATGAGCAGAGACTAAAAGATGTTGTAGGGGGCCTTAAAAAGGAGGGGATAAAAAATGTATACAGCTATTCCTTTGATATTACCAAAAAAGATGATATTTCTGTTCAAGTACGAAACGTTGAAAAGGAAGTTGGACCAATTGACATTTTGGTTAATAATGCAGGGACACAGAAAAGGGAGGCCTTGGAAGAACTCGAAGAATCTACCTGGAGGGAAGTAATAGATACAAATTTAACCGGTGCATTTTTAACAAGCCAACAAGTAGTAAGGGGCATGATTAAGAGAAAGTCAGGGAAAATAATAAACATTTGCTCTTTAATGAGCGAAATAGGAAGGGATGCCATAGCCGCATATAGCGCTTCTAAGGGAGGCTTGAAAATGCTTACAAAGAATATGGCAGTTGAATGGGCAAAATACAATATACAGGTTAATGGAATTGGGCCCGGTTATTTTATTACCGATATGACCAGAGCATTGGTAGAAAATAAGGAATTTAATCAATGGATAGTAAATAGAACGCCTGCCAAAAGATGGGGGAATCCAGAAGAATTAGTGGGAGCACTAATATTTTTAAGTTCTCAAGCTTCTGACTTTGTTAATGGGCAAATCATCTATGTAGATGGAGGGATTTTAGCTGCTATTTAAAAAGATTTTAGAATGGATTTACATTATATTTTTATTTATTATTATAAGTTATCTTTTCTACCCGATAACACTAACTAATTTTTGGATTATTAATGATTTTGACAGCAGTTCTATGGGTATAAAAGTTGTATTGACTGGCTTTATTGCAGTGCTAATTAGTGCATTTATACTGGCACCAATTCTCTTTAGGAGTATTGAATCTATTGATGACCAAAAAATATCTGTAATTTTAGAAAGAGTTGCAAAACAACTGAACTATAAGGCCATACCAAAAATGTACAAAATAAGAACTGCCCAACTTAATGCTATTGCTTATTTCATGATAAATAAGCCATCTATTGGATTGACAACCGGAATACTGGAAGCTTATCAAAATAACTATTTAAATGACCAGGATTTTGAATGTATTTTTGCCTACCTTTTATCCTATCATATAAGCCAAAATTGTTTTAAACGATATTTTATGTATGGCATTTCAAGTCTCTATAATTCTATAGGTTATATTTTAATTTTTTTAGGTCGGGGATTTTTAAGGATAGCAGATATGACTGAAGCAAAAGGTTCTAAATTTTTTGCTTGGTTATCTGGACATCTCTGCCTGTTGGTTGGTACAATCTTTAGAATTCCCACAAAAATAGGTTCAATCTTTGCTTTCTTATTAATCAATCGCTTTCAGCGGAATGCTGATTTGGTTGCCAAAAACATAACCAGCCCAACAGCTATGCAGGAAGTATTGCAAAAAATGCATGAATATAATAAAAAAATTGATAAGAAATTGTCTATCTTGCCTGAACCAGAATACTGGTTTATCCAGCCTGTTCAATTATTTAAAATAGATAAAATGTTCCTCTTTAGTTATCCTCTCGAGAAAAGAATTCGCAACTTTTCTATCCTGTCATAAGGTACAGTGTTATTTTATTATAATGAGCCAATAATGTTTATTTAACCATTAAAGATTGAGATTAGCTAGCTGAATATTTTTTAACTGTAATCTTAAATAAAATATACCCGCTATGCGGGTGCAATATTTATTTGAATTATGCTTATAAAAACTGTTATAGTATAATGATAAAAGCAATATTACAATATATATATTTAGTAATGACAAACAATATAACATTTATGGCCTTAGCATAAAGTGATTAATTAAGAAAGAGACTTCGAAATGGTTGAAGAAAGACAGGAAGAAAAAAGCGAAAGAAGAAAAACTCCTCCCTGGTGGCATGGTTTTATAGGATTTGTAGGTTTTTTGGGATTTCAGGGTTTCACACAGAACAATCCCTATAGTTTACTATTTTTTTGTTTCTTTACTTTTTTTTCTTATTTTAAGTACCTGAGAAAGGAATTGGAATATCTAGGACTTCTGGGATTTGTGGGCTTACTTGTTGCCATTTTAGGAATATTCGGAATTATTCCTGTTTAATTGCAATTTAATAACCAGTTAGATAACATTTCATGCAAACTAACACTTCTAATAAAAAAATAAAAGAACTTTTCTTAACCTATCATGGTTTTCCAAAAGTAGTTTATTTTGTATTTATCGCTCGATTTATTAATTCTATGGGATATTTTGTTTTCCCCTTTTTGACCCTTTTCTTAACCAAAAATTTATCTCTGAGTGCAGATAAAGTAGGAATATATTTGATGTTGGTAGAAATAGGTAGAATCAGTGGTGCATTGGTAGGAGGCAAAATGGCTGATTATCTGGGTCGTAAGCCAGTCTTGATGACTTCTCAGATTGTCACCGCTCTTTTTTTATTACCATGTGCTTTCCTGGGAGAATCTATTTTGATACCAAAATTATTGATATTTGCCGCCTTTTTTAATGGTGCTGTACACCCTGCTATTGATGCCATACTGGTAGACGTTAGTAGCCCAGATAATCGGAAGGAAATATTTTCCTTTATTTATCTGGGACTAAACCTCGGATTTGGGATAGGTTCACTTATTGCCGGTTTCCTGTATGCTAATTTTATGCAGTTATTATTTCTAGGTAATGTTTTTGCCATCACAATCGTTTCTATTGTAATTGGTTTATATGTTCCTGAGACAATGCCTGAACCTATTATGTCTAAAACATTAAAATATGTTCATAAAGGACCCGGAGCTGATATGCTTAATATAAAAAGGCCAGAAAAAATGATTTCTGCATTGATTAATCAACCAATTGTTTTTTATTTTTTTCTGGTCAGCATCATTTTCTTTTTGGTGCACAGTCAATTCTTTTTTAGTTTACCACTTCAGATTGATGACATATTTATAGAACACGGACCAAAATACTTTGGAGTTGTTATGAGTTTTAATTGTTTTGTGGTTGTTCTTATGACTCTGCCGATAACCTGGTTATTACAAAAAAATAGGCCTATTATTAATGTTTTTTGGTCAGGACTGCTATTTGCGGTTGGTTTTGGTATGTTGAGATGGGTGAGTTTCTTGGGATGGATTCTGCTTTCCACCTTTATCTGGACTTTAGGAGAGATATTGCTTCGCATAAATGCAGGTGTTTATATAGCTAATCATAGCCCTGATACTTTAAGAGGGCGCTTTAATTCACTGGTTACAGTCAGTGGAAGCATCGGCCGTCTTGTTGGGCCACCTTTATTAGGAATAATTATTGCTGATTTTGGTATTCGAAGTATTTGGACAATTATTTTTATGTTGTCTATCATTGCTTCGATTCTAATGTATTTTATTTACCAGCATGAAAAAGACTGTTGTATTAAAAAAATACAGCACAGATTCATTTGAGATTATTACCATGAAAAATTGGGTTAAATCTAATATTTCAATTAAATATTTAATTATACTACTTATTACTGTTATAATAGGCTTTTCTTTAGTAGAGTTTACCAAAATAAAAGTACTAACTGATTATTACGATATACAGATAGAAGCTGCAAACATAATGTCTAAGTCATTACAAGCTATTCAGGAAGGGAAAATAGCAAAAGGTATCCCTATAGATGAACAGGCTGATCCTAACCAGACCGGAATAATAGGAGAAGAATATACGCCCTTAACCACTACATTGGGCAATTTAAGTGCCAAACGAACTTCAGCAAACCCTGATTTTGCTGCACTGCTGGTCAAGTATTTTAAAGAGGCAGGCCTGGTAAGCGGTGATGTTATTGCAATTGGTTCCAGTGGTTCATTTCCTGGCTTAATCCTGGCAACACTTTCAGCATGTAAGGCTACAGGGGTTAAACCATTACTAATATACTCTATTGGGGCATCTGAGTATGGTGCAACGATCTCTACCTTTACTTTTATTGATATGTTAGAAATATTAAATAGGAATAATGTTATTCATTATCAATTATTAGCAGTTTCTATGGGCGGAAATAATGATCAGGGAGAAGCCATGCTTTATCCTGACTCTCAGAAATTGATTCGGGATATTGCTCTCAACTCAGATGCTATTTTTATTGATACGGATAATATAACTGAAAATATTCAAAGAAGAATGGAACTTTATAAAAATGCTGCTGGTGATAAAAGCATAAAGTTATTTGTAAACATTGGAGGTGCATCAGCTAATTATGGAAATACCACTGCATCGATAACCTATCCCAATGGCCTGATAATGAATGGACCTAAAATCCCTGATAACCCTGAGCGTGGTTTGATTTTTGAATATCAGTCATTAAATATACCGGTTGTTCATCTGCTAAATATTCGTGACCTGGCATTAAAAAATGGTATCCCAGTAGATCCAACCCCTTTACCGGAAATTGGACAATCACAAGTATTTTTTGAATCGAGATACCAGAAATGGATTATTGCTATAACAGTTATTATTGGCCTAACATTTCTTTTCCTGGCAGGAAATATTGACAATAAATACAAATAATATAATAATACCTGTATCATATTTCTCTTGATGACTATTTAGAAAGGTTTAAAAATAAGAAAAATATTTGATTTTTTACTACATTAAACTTAGAATAGTTAAAATAAAATATTGCAAATAAAATGGAAATGAGCATGGGGAAAAATAATTCGAATAGGACAGTGATTATAATTGTACGGCATGGAGAGTGCAGAGGCAATAGAGAAGGTTTGTTTCGTGGCCGAAGCGATTTTCCTTTAAATGAAGTGGGATTATACCAGGCAAGAGAATTAGCCAGAGAGCTAAAAACATTGCAGCCAACCATAATATTTACCAGTCCACTATTACGAGCAATACAAACTGCTGAAGCAATCAAACGGGAATGTAAGGTTGAAATAGAAGAACGGGAAGCCTTGAACAATATAGAACTTGGTCCCTGGGAAGGAAAGTCCAAAGATTACATTGCTCAAAATTATTCGGAACAATGGCAAGTATGGCTGAATGAGCCAGAGAAATTAATTGTTCCTGGAATGGAATCATTGGATTCGGTACAAAAAAGGGTTAAAAGAGACTTGGATGATATAATTAAACATCATTGGGGTGAAACAGTTATTGTGGTATCTCACCGGGCAGTATTAAAACCATTGATTGCTTCTTGTTTAGGAATAAACAGTCCCTATTTCTGGCGCATACACCTTGATACCGCTTCTTATAGTACAATCCATTATGAAAAAAAGCAGGGATTTATTCTGGTTCAACTAAATCAAAATAAGCATCTAAATGAATTTATTTCTGAGTGGCAGTAATAGTTGAGGTATTTTGTATCAAAGAGTAGTTAAAACACTAGAAAGAAGTGTAATCATGATTAAAATTGATTTTAAGGTGATTAAAAAACCGTTGATTATTTTTATTATCCTGATTATCTTAAGCCTTACCGTTCCCTATTTTTTACCTGCTACCTTTACAGGATCTTATTTATTTTGGATAACATTATCCGTAGTAGTAATCCTATATGGCATAAAGTTGATCGGGGGATTAAAATGACACGTTCATCAATTATGCTTTTGGGTATTGCTCTTTGGTTTATTTTGGGATGCATCATTTCATTTTTGGCAAGAAAAAGAACAGGTCCGGGAATTGCAGAATATTTTATAGCTAATAGGACCATTGGTGGTTTTGTTGCAGCAATGACCTATAGCGCAACAACTTATAGTGCATTCATGATGGTAGGGCTAGTAGGAATGACTTATTCTTTCGGTGTCAGCACTATGGGTTTTGAATTATCCTATTTAATGGGCACTATCTTGCTACTAGTATTATTTGCTCCCTACTTCTGGTCGATTAGCAGAAAATATGATTGTATTACCCCATCTGAATTATTATGTAAAGCTTATCATAGTCCGGTACTTGGGGGAATTACTACAATATTTTCTATGTTGATGTTAATTCCCTATATGTCCGTTCAGTTTACCGGGATTGGTTATCTGTTAGAGACACTAACTGGTATTCCTTATCAATTAGGTGTGTTTTTCACATTAATAATTATATTAGTATTTACTCTTTGGGCTGGCATGCGTTCAGTTGCCTGGACAGATACATTGCAATCTCTTATTATGTTTTTCTCTTCAATTGTTTTGTTATATTATGTAATGAATCATTTTTTTGGAGGTTTTAACCAATTTTTTCAGGTAATCCAAAATGACCATAGTGATTTGTTAGCCGCAAATAAAATGCCTTTTCAGAGATTTCTTGGTCTAACTATTCCCTGGTTATTTTTTGCCTTAACTAATCCGCAGGTAGCCCAGAGAATGTTTATTTCCCGTGATAAAAAGAGCCTTAGGATTATGATTACCGGTTTTGCGGTCTTTGGTTTAATATACACCCTTATTGTAGTTCATTTGGGTTTAGCGGCAAGACATATCTTTCCAGATATTGTCAATACCGATATGATTACACCCATGATTTTAGAAAAAATTCCTGTTGCATTAGCCTTAGTTGTTTTTTTAGGCATTGTAGCTGCCTCTGTCTCTACCGTTAATTCCATTATTCTAACACTAAGCTCAATGTGTACGGTCGATGTTTATGGCAAACTGTTTAAAGTAGAAGAAGGGAAAAGATTATTATTCGGCAAAATAATGGTTCCCCTCATTGCTTTATCAGCTTTTTTCTTTTCTTTGGGGCAGTTTGGTGTTATCGTTGAATTATCAGTGATGTCTTCTGCAGGATTGTTGGCATTAGCTCCAAGTTATTTTGGAATATTTTGGAAAAAAGGTAATAGCATTGCCTCTATTAGCAGTATTGTTGTGGGTGGATTAACAACAATTGTTATGTACTTTACCGGTTATTTCCCCTTAGGTATTTGGCCAGGGGTGTGGTGCCTTATTATTTCTAGCACTATATTCTTTTTGGTAAGCACTATAAGATATTCCAAGAAAGCATAGCAGGGGAAAATAAATAGAAATTTAAATAAATTGGCATAACCATAAAAAAGATTAAGATAAGCTGTCTGGCAATTTTTCCCTGAAGTCCAAAGCAGGTAGTTCTCTTGTTTAGAAACATTTAGTTAAAAAATAAGAAAAAAAATCAGAACAAAAAGTAACCGAGAAAATGGTAAACCTCATTTAGGGGTTCTTAAAGCCAACCGCTATGCGAGTAAGATATTTACTTTTGTTGAAAGTATTTTTGTAGTCGATTCATGCCTTCTTCCAAATTTTCCAAAGATGTTGCATAAGATATTCTCAAGTAACCTTCTGCATTCTGTCCAAAATCTATCCCGGGTGTTACGGCTACTTGGGCATTTTCTAAGATATCAAAAGCAATCCGAAATGAGTCATTGGAATATTTTTTGATATTAGCCAGGGCATAAAAGGCACCAGTAGGTTCTACCTTAGTGGCAATTCCAATTTCACGTAATCGTTTTAACAGATAGCTACGCCGCTGGTTATAAATTTCTGCCATCTTTTTTACATCCTGTTCACATTTTCTTAATGCTGCGATACCGGCGGTTTGAATAAATGAATTGGCACAGATAAAAAAGTTTTGCTGAATTTTTTGTAAAGGGCGAATATATTCTTTTGGTGAAATTAAATAACCTAATCGCCAGCCGGTCATGGCGTAACGTTTTGAAAAACCGTCTAGTACAAAAGTACGTTCGGTAAATTCAAGCATGGAATGCTCTTTACCTTGATAAACCAAACCATGATATATTTCATCAGAGAAGGTATAATAACCTAAATCAGCAATAGCCTGGAGCTCTTTAGCAGTAAACACTGTTCCAGTTGGATTAGCCGGAGAGTTAACCATAATCATTTTGGTTTTAGGTGTGATATATTTTTTTATAGTTTCGATATTATATTTAAATCCATCTTCTTCATAGACAGGGACAAAAACTGGCTTTCCTTCTAAAAAGCTTATTATTTTTGGATAACAGGCGTAATGAGGATCAGAAAGAATAACTTCATCGCC
>CAZAJW010000034.1:0-11202 GCA_964485485.1 uncultured Atribacterota bacterium
GCTAAAGCAAAAGAAATGAGGGCTTATAATATGATAGCCCTCACAGCGGCCGGTTCCGGTCATACCGGGGGAACGCTTTCTATCATGGATGTTGCTGCTGCTCTCTATCTGAAACACATCAAACATGATCCGGCTAATCCCCAATGGGCAGAACGTGACCGTGTTTTCTGGTCAGCCGGCCATAAGGCACCTGCCATTTATGTTGCCTTAGGCATCTCAGGCTATTTTCCCATTGATGAAGTAGTTAAATTACGAAAACTCTACTCCGGTTTTGAAGGTCATCCCAATCGCTTAAAGGTGCCGGGTATTGAGCTTTCCAGCGGCTCTTTAGGCCAGGGTCTGGGAGTAGCAATAGGTTGTGCCTTAAATGCCCGGTTGGAAAAGAAAGATTACCGAACCTACTGTATCCTGGGAGACGGAGAACTCAATGAGGGTTCTATCTGGGAAAGTCTCATGTCTGCTGCCAACTATAAATTGGACAACCTGGTTGCCATTGTTGATAGAAACAAGCTACAGATTGACGGACCTACAGAGGAAATCATGAAACTGGAAAAGCTGGTCGAAAAATGGCAATCCTTTGGCTGGCAGGTCCTGGAGGTAGATGGCCATAACATGCCGGAGATCTTAAACACCCTGGAAAAAGCCTCTCAGATAAAAGGGCAGCCGGTAGTTATTATTGCCCATACCACTAAAGGCAAGGATGTATCCTTTGCCGAAAATATAGTCGGCTATCACGGGATTTGTCCCAAGGACGGACTTACCGGAGCAGAATCCCTGGAGAAGGCTTTGGCCGATATCAATGCACCCGGTTTTGATGAAAAAAGAGTCAACGCTCTCTATCAGAAAGCCTGTGACTATCAGGAGGAAGTCAACCGCAAAGTGGACAGTGTAATGCCCAAATTCAGCAGAGACTATTGGTGGAATGTTGATGATATTATGAAGGTAAAAATGGTGCCCACCAGGAATGGTTTTGGAGATGCTATCGCCACCCTAGGAGAGTCTAAAGACACTATTGCCTTTGGTGCTGATATCACCGGCTCCATTAGAATGGACAAGTTTTACGAAAATCATCCCGAGAGAAAAGAGCGTTTCTTTCAAATGGGTATTGCTGAACAGAATATGACCCTGGCTGCTGCCGGTTTTGCCAAAGAAGGCAAAACATCTTTTATCGGTTCTTACGGTGTCTTTGTTACCGGCCGTAACTGGGAACAGATTAGAACCACAGTTTGTTATAACAACTTTAATGTCAAAATTGCCAATGCCCACGGGGGGTTATCGGTCGGTCCGGATGGGGCCACCCATCAGGCATTGGAAGAAATCAGCAATATGTACTATCTGCCCAACATGCATATTGTGGTACCTGCTGATTCAATCGAGACCAAAAAGTCCACCCGGGCAGTGGCAGAAATCCAGGGACCGGCAATGATTCGTTATGCCAGAGAAGCCACTCCGGTCATCTCTAAAGAAAATACCCCCTATCAGTTTGGCAAAGCAAATATCATTCGCTTTAGAGCAGAAAAGGAAAACTTT
Source organism: uncultured Atribacterota bacterium (assembly GCA_964485485.1). GTDB lineage: Bacteria > Atribacterota > Phoenicimicrobiia > Phoenicimicrobiales > Stramentimicrobiaceae > Oleincola. Next base: position 1,531 of record CAZAJW010000034.1, read on the forward strand.
ACCGATGCCTTTGAAACAAAAGTAAGTACAGAATATCAATCGGAAAAAGAAGACCTCGCCATTATAGCCTGTGGTCCTATGGTAGCAGAGGCCATGCGTGCTGCTTATATCTTGAAAAAGGAATATGATTTAGATACCAGAGTCGTGAACATCCATACCGTAAAGCCGATCGACAAAGAGGCTATTCTGAAGGCGGTAGCAGAAATTGGAGTTATCTTAACTGCCGAAGAACATCAGAAGGGCGGTTTTGGAAACATTGTTGCCGGAGTTATTGCCGAAGGTAAGATGTATAAGACACCATTTCTCCTGGATATGATAGGAGTTAATGATGAATTTGGCCTGTCCGGCGCTCCCTGGGAACTTTTGAAAGTCTTTGGATTAACTGCAGAACATATTGCTAAAAGGGCTAAAGAGCTGTATGGAAAAAAGTGATATAAAGTTTTAGAAGAATAATAAAATAAGAGGGTCTGCCCTTAGGAAATTCTATGCATAAGTAATCTAATGACACTAGGCAGTAAAATTGCCAGGGCAGTAGAAAATTTAATCATAGTATCGTCACCTGATTTTTGACAACATTGCTTTTCAATGATAATATTCTTTTGTATTTTGTCAGAAATGGATATAATTTTTTATATTTAAAATTACAGGTCTTTTATTCTATGAAAGTAAAACTCATTATTTACTCTAACCTGAAAAGATATGTCGAAGGTTATAATGATAAGGATGGTATTGTAAAAGAGATATCTCATCCGAAATCAATCAGGCAATTTTTAGAAGAAACGATAAATCATGACCGCGCAATGGATGCTATTAGCATGGTGATAGTCAATGGTAAGGTAGTTCCTTTTGGACAATTGGACCGTAAATTGCAAGAAAAAGATACAATCAAGGTTTATCCGCCCATGGGTGGTGGCTAAGGATATTACAGGAAAGTAAAATAAATGTTATTCAATAAAAAAGAAGATAATAAAATATCCAATATTTTATGTAAGAAATATCAGCTCCTGGCTATTGATATTGACGGGACGTTATTAAATGACAATAGCCAAATGAGTCAAAAAACTCATGATGCCTTACAGGCAATGAAGGAGTATGGTATTATCATTACCCTTGCTACCGGTCGTTTTTACCCTGATGCTTTTCACTTTGCAAAATTGCTGGGTTTTTCCTGTCCCATGATTCTTTTGCATGGTGCGCTTATACAGTCCCAGGAGGGGGAAATTATCAAAAAACAGGAACTGCTACCGGAAACCGTCCCTCTCTTAATAGATATAGCCAAAAAAGAAAAAGTTCCTTTTCAAATATTTCATGAGGATTACCTTATAATGGAAGAAAAGACAAAATGGAATGATATCTATTTGAGTTTTTCCGAAATCAAACCCATAATTGTACCTGATATAAGAAAGTATCTCAAAAAACAAAAAAGCCCCTTTGCTTTTATTTTCTTAGGTACTCCACAAAAAATGGCCAGACTAAAGAAGATAGTAGAGGAAAAAATGAATGATTCTATAGCTATTGCTTGCGCTCATCCCAATCTTCTGGAAATTATTGCTCCCGATGCGTCAAAAGGAAACGCCTTAAAGCAATTAGCTGCTATGAAAAATATTCCTTTATCTCAAACCATTGCGATTGGTGATAGTTATAATGATATAGAGATGATTAAAACTGCCGGTCTGGGAGTGGCAATGGGAAATGCACCAAAAGAAGTTAAGGATATTGCTGATTGTATCACCAAAGATAACAATCAGGATGGCATTGCCTATTTCGTCTCTCAATTTCTTGCCTGTCATCGTTCATGATATTGCTAAAGTTAAAGCAATCTTTCTATTAAAACTGCAATGTATTTCTTTATAGATTTCCTTTTTTAGAGAAGACTTTTTATGATATTATATTAAGCAAGAAAAGATATTAATTGAATACTATTTTGGTTAAAATAAATCGAGTACTATTAGTAAACCCTGATAGAGGAGAAGGAGGGGGCATGAATCAAAAAATTGAGAAAGCAACATTGGCCGGCGGATGCTTTTGGTGTCTTGAGGCTATTTATAAAAAAATAAAAGGTGTTCTGGAAGTCATTCCCGGTTATAGCGGCGGGAAAACCAAGAATCCTAGTTATGAGCAGGTCTGTTCCGATACCACCGGACATGCTGAAACTATTCAGATTTCTTTTGCTCCTGACCTTATTTCCTATGCAGAAATATTAAAAATATTTTGGGAGATTCATAACCCTACTACCTTAAATCGTCAGGGTCATGATATTGGTTCACAGTATCGGTCAGTAATTTTTTATCATAATGAAGAACAGAAGAGAATTGCCGAAAAGTCCAAAAAAGATTTAGAGGATGCCAATATCTGGCCAGGTCCGGTTGTAACCGAAATTGTTCCCTACAATGAATTTTATCCGGCTGAAGAATACCATAAGAATTATTTCCGGAATCACCCTGAAAACGGCTATTGCCAGCTGGTTGTAAGGCCTAAAGTAGAGAAATTCAAGAAGAAATTTCAGGATTACTTCAAGGAAGATAATGAAAGGAGAGACAAGTAATGGACCCAAAGAAACAAAGCGATGCTTACAATCTAAAAACTCCTTTTTTATTGCTGGGATTATCGATTGTTATTGCTGCTCTGGTTTTCGGGTTCTTTTTTTATCAAACCCGCTCCAGTCGAGACTATGTTCAGGTGCTTGGTGCCGCGACAAAGGGATTCGAATCAGATATCGTTAAATGGAACGTTACCTTTGAAGAAAATACCGATTTGGTTAATATGCGAGAAGGTTATCGTAATATCCAGGAGAAGAGAGACCGTTTAATCAGCATATTAAGCGGTAAAGCAATTTCAGAAGAGGATATTAATATTAACCCTATTACTACCCAGAAACGATGGGATAGAAACGGTGAAGTTGTGGGATATTCCTTAAACCAATCACTTTTTATTATCTCATCAGAAGTTGAACAAATTGAGCAGTTAGCTTTAAATCCTGACGAACTTCTGGACCAGGATATCTTTTTCCAGGTCTCATCTTTAGAATATTTTTATTCGGGAATTGATAATTTAAAAAAGGACTTACTGGCACTGGCTACCAGGAATGCCAGAGAGAGAGCTGAAAAGATTTTACAGGAAAGCGGCCATAAACCAGGAAAGATGATATGGTCACAAGCAGGTGTCTTCCAGATTATCGAGCCTTATTCTACAGAAGTGCAAAGTTACGGCATGTATAATACCTCATCCCGGAAAAAAGAAATCAAGGTAACGGTACATGCCCAGTTCTTAGTCCAGTAAACAAAATCAGAAACTTTTTTATAGAACTTTATTTTAGAAAAGGGGAAGAAAATGGCTAAACAATTATTCCAGGTAACTATTCAGCATGACCATCCTGTTAAAGATATGATTGATTCGGCTCTGGAAGACCTGGGCGGACTTCATCATATCATTCCCTCCGGAAGGCGTGTTTTAATCAAACCAAATTTGGTTATCGCCAAAACAAACGATACCGGTGCAACTACTAATCCACAGGTTATTGAAGTTCTGATTCAGGAAGTCTTAAAAACTAACCCTGTTGAAATTGCCCTTGGGGAAAGTTCAACAGCCGGTGATAATACCATGAGAGCCTTTCAGGTTACCGGAATGGATAAAATTGCTCAAAAATATAGAGTAAAAGTCATCGATTTTAAAAAAGCGCCACATGTTAACAAAGAAGTTCCCAGGGGCAAGGAGATTAACAGTGTAAAAATATCTAAACCCATATTTGAATACGATTATTTTATCAATGTTCCTATTTTAAAGATTCATGGTGAAACCACCGTTACTATCGGGATGAAAAATCTCAAGGGGTGCATTCATGACCAGGAAAAACATCGTTTTCACCGTTTGGATCTTCACCAATGTATTGTAGATTTAAATACTGTGCTTAAGCCTGACTTAACAGTAGTTGATGCTACTACCTGTTCTCTACAGTGGGAATTGGGAGGAGATCCTGTGAAATTGGACACTATTATGATGGGGGAAAATGTTCTGGCTGTTGATATGATTGCAGCATCCCTGCTGGGTTATGGTATTGAGGAAGTTCGGCATCTTAAAATAGCCAGCCAGTCCGGAATAGGGCCGGAAAATATTGAAGAGATTGAAGTATTTAATCCACTGGATAATGAAACAAAAAAGATGCTTACAGATGCCGGCCAGAAAAAAGGGCCAGAATATAAGTTAAGTAATTTAAATGTCATTGAAAAGGGGACTTGCAGTTCCTGTAAAGGAGCGTTAGTTGCTGCCATGCGCCGTCTCTCCAGAGAGGGCTACTCTCCTAATTGTGTTGTTGCTATGGGACAATTGCTGGCAGAGGAAAAAGAAAAGCTTGAACAGGCAAAAAATAACGGGATCCCAATAATAGGAGTCGGACATTGCGGAAGTAAGATTGTCCAGGGTTATTCGGCAGAAAATATTAAAGGTTGCCCGGCCAGAGCTGAGCAGATTTACGGCATATTAAAAAAATTATAATAATCAATTAAATATTTCAAAGGAGATTGGAATGGATAAACATATTGAGAAACACGCCCATGTTTTGTTGAACTACTCGGTAGAGCTAAGAAAGGGTGACAAAGTGACAATTCTGGGTGAGCTGGTTTGCTATCCTTTGATGAAAGAAATCTACCGCCAGGCAATTAAGCTGGGTGCTTTCCCGGAATATCATTTTATGGAAGAAGAATTGCAGGAAATTCTATTAAAAGAAGGAAGCGAAGAGCAAATTAAGTATGTACCCGAAAGCCTGAAAAAAAGCTATATTACATCTGATGTTCTTTTAAGTATCTGGGGTAGCGCCAATACCAGAATTTTCTCCAATATTGCACCTGATAAGATGAAAACTTATTCCCAGGGTAGGAGACCAATTATTGATATTCTTTTTCAGCGTCTAGCTAAAGGAGAGGCACGTTGGTGTGGGACACTTTTCCCAACTAGGGGAGTAGCACAGGAAGCGAGTATGTCATTATATGAATTTGAAGAATTTGCTTATGATGCCTGTCATTTAAATGATAAAGATCCCATTAGCTCTTGGCAGGAAATTGACCGTCAGCAGGAAAAAATATGTAAATTTCTTAACCAAAAAGAAAATTTGAGAATCATATCCCGGGACACAGATTTAAAGGTATCAATTAAGGGCAGAAAATGGATTAATTGCTCCGGTAAAGAAAATTTTCCTGATGGAGAAGTTTTTACCAGTCCTATTGAGAATTCAGCAGAAGGTCATATCCGTTTCAGTTTTCCCGCTATCTATGACGGAAGAGAAGTGGAAGATGTTCAATTAACCTTACAGAAAGGTAAAGTAATAAAAGCTATTGCAGCAAAAGGAGAAGATTTTCTACAAGAGATGCTGAAAACCGATGATGGTGCCTGTTATTTAGGAGAAGTAGCAATAGGAACTAACTACAATATTCAACGATTTTCCAAAAACATTCTGTTTGATGAAAAAATAGGTGGTACAGCCCATATTGCCCTGGGTAGGTCTCTCCCGGAAGCCGGAGGTAAAAACCTGTCTGCTATTCATTGGGATATGCTCTGTGACATGAAAAATGGAGGTAAGATTCTTGCCGATGACCAGATTATTTACCAGGATGGTAAATTTACCATAGAGTTTTAATTTCACTTGCAATAAAATGATTAAAATAATGGGGGTTAAATAAAATGAAAGAGAAATATAATAGAGTTTACCAATTCAGGATTAGATTAGAGCATATCGAACCAGAAATCTGGAGAGTTATTCAGGTTCCGGAAACTTATTCCTTCTGGGATTTGCATGTTGCAATCCAGGATGCAATGGGCTGGCAAGACCTTCATCTTCATGAATTTATTCTAACTAACCCCATATCAGGAGAAAAAAGAAGAGTTGGAATTCCTCCCGAAGATTTTACAGATGACGAAACAATACCAGGCTGGAAAGAATTAATTACAATGTATTTCACCATGAAGAATAAAAATGCTATCTATATCTATGATTTTGGAGATAACTGGGAGCATACCATTACTTTAGAAAAGATAGTTCCCACGGAAGAAAAACAGGAGTATCCCAGATGTATCGATGGTCAAAGAGCTTGCCCGCCGGAAGACTGTGGTTCAATACCGGGATATGAAGATATTTTGGAAATATTAGAAAATCCCAAAGACGAAGAATATGAGGTAACAATACAATGGTTGGGAGACGAGTATGATCCGGAACACTTTGATCCCGAGGAAGTACACTTTGATGACCCCGAAGAACGATTTAAAGAAGCTTTTGATTTATAGCATCCTCCAACTTGTCTTGCTTCAAGATGTTGATATTTTTTTTCAAGGAGAAAAAGAAATGATGAAAAAATTCAAATGTCTTTTTTGCAGGTTATTATTTATTTTTCTTTTAAGTGTTCATATTTTTTTAATCTCATTTCCAGTAATAGCCCAAAACATAGATACAGATGAAGATAAAAATGAGATGAAAGCTAACATAAACTTATCAATTTCCTGGGAAAAATATGATGAGCAGAAAAACAGCAACCTAGAGGAAACCGGCTCTATTTCCGCCTCTGTCAGCGGTAAGCTAGTTTTATTAGAAAATCGACAGGGGGTCACTATATTTTATCCCGATGAGAGCGGTTTACAGGCACAGGCGAGTTATCAAAATATAACTACAGATAAAAAAACCGGGGAAGTATATTATACTGCAGAAGGTTCAGGGGGTATATCAATTCTTTCACCTCAATCTATTACCGATGCTCAAAAACAGGGACATTTGGAATGGATGTGTTTTTCCGGACCGGCAGGTGTGGCACATGCCATGCAGCTTTCCGGACAGGTTGATCCGATGGCTATCATGGAGGCTATGACTGGTAAACAAAAGATGGACCATTATACTTTTTATCTCACTGTGCCAATCCACACTGTCATTACAGATAAGGATGGTAAGATAAACGAAGGTTCGGTAGCAATACATTTTGGATTGAACGGTGATGAGCTTAAGTCTGGTTCCAACAGTGGTTCAGTATCCTGGAATTCAGAAGAATTGGAGTATGGTTTTCAATATCAGAATTTTATGGAAATCAAATACGAGCCTCCAAAATCCGGTAATGTCAAATACCAGGCCAGCTGGGATTTCGGTGAACCTCCTCCCAGTATGGAGATCCATAGAGAAATTGACGGAAAATGGGTTAATATTACTGATAAGGCAGTTCCGGTAATTACAGGAGAAAAGATAAAACTGCGTGCAGTAATTATTCCGGAAGATAAAGATACCGGCAGTGGACGTTGGTCGATACCTGGTCAGACTATAAAGGAATTTATAGTAAAAGATGACTACGGACATGCCGAATGGCTGGATGAAGAGGATTTGAGAACACAGGAAGTAGATTTTCATTGGTGGAATGTAGGAGGTGGACTTGAAGTTTACTATACCACCAATACTACCGATGGCAAAAACCTCACTGCTAAAGCGACATTTGATGTAAAGGAACCTGAAATAATATTTTATTCTCAAATCGGGGAAGGTATTTTTGGTATTGCAGAAGTGAAATACAAAGATGTTGATGGATTAATTCACGAGGGTCGGGAGTTAATATTGGATAGTACTACTGGTTATACTGTCTGTTTTGAGCACGACCCCTTACCCGGAGAGTTTCAACCTGGTTCTACTCAGTATGTACAGTATGTTTATACCGAAGGTCGGGTTACCAGTCATAAAGATTTATTATCCGGACCCTGTAAACAAATTAAAGTTGAAGGCCTGGATGGCTTATACCCCTATGCTCCCGGACCACAGACAATTGACATCCCCGGAATACCTGTGAGTCTTTATGATTTAACCATTGATGTGGAAAATCAATTTATTATGCAGCTAATGTATAAGCCGGATGCTGAAGGGGCTATTTTTGTTCCAATCAGTGAACTAAGCTGGACCTGGACCGGGAAAGCTAATCGGGAAAAAATAAGTGATGACTGGCAGATAGGTGAGTGTAAAGTAATTGCTGAAGATAGTAGTAAATCAGCTGAAGCTTACCTGGAATGGGACCATATTTCAACAGGCCAGGAAATCTGGGATGCATGTGAATAGTTAAAATAGTAGCGAGTCGCCAGTAATAGGTATATAGTGAAAAAATTACACTGAAAGTAAAGAAAAGTCTATTTCACGAGGATATTCCCCAGGAATTATTTTTTTGTTTTTTCATTTGACGGGAATATCCCTACAGGTCATGTTGAGTATCACGAAGCATTCAAAGCAAATGGCTAACAAAAAATAATAATGGGTGGTTAATCTCCCGGTTGTTATATATACTCGGGTACTACTATTTCAATTTTGAGCGTAATACACCTATCCTTTTAAGACAGTTGACAGGTTAACAGGATTGATAGTGGACAAGATTGTTAGAGTGTGATACAAATAATTATCCATTGTTTTACAAGTTATGATTAGCAATAATAAGGAGGAATAAAATGGTAAAAAAATTACTTTACCTCATTTTCTTGCTGGCATTTAATTTCTTAATGTCTGGCTGCAGTTGAGGATAAGAAGCTTGTATTTCCACCAGGTTGGTGGAAAATGTTTTTTTATGTCTGTTAAAAAGGACAAACAGGTTGTACTGAAATCTATTCAATTGCAACCTGTTTTTTATTACATAAATTGCATTATTTACAAAAAACAACCAATTATTATATTGTGAAATTAATTTTTTATGGTTAAATAAATGGTTTTACCATAAAAAGATAAAGAGCAGCTAGATGAAATTTTTTTACCTGAACTCCAAGGTGGGAAGTGCTATTATTAAGAAATATTGTAGCTAAAGGTTAAATAAAAAATCGAAAGAAAAGAACTAAAAAGTTGAACCTTTTTTAGGGGTTCTTAAAGCACACACTTTGCGGGTGCGATTTTTGCTGTGATTTGGAATAATACAATCAATAGATTTAGAGACAAAATTTGAAATTTAAGCTTTAATTCAGATAAAATTAAATTAACAGTTTAAATCTAATTTCAATTCATAGGGCAAAATCCAGATCATGTAAAAGGAATAAATATGACGAATCCTGAGATAATTATTGGAGTTTTAATTATTGCTTTAGGTATTTTGATTATGGGTTTTATCGTTATGCTAAAAAGATATAATGATTTAAAAAATGAAAACAATAAATTAAAATATATTGCCTTGAAGTATAGAACAAAGACAAAAAATAAAGAGCAAAATCTTTATGAGTATCAATCTATCATTGATAAGATGAAAAGCAGATTGAAAGACAAGAATTAAAACTATCATAAATCCCAAATTTCTGCAGAGAAATAAGATTGAAATAAGGATAGTCAAATCAATTTTTTTATGCCAGAATAATCATATATGAAAAAATAATTATGATCATCATCAGAACAGGACCAATGCTTGGTGCATAGTATTCCAAGGCACTAATATTATATTTTGTAAACAGGAGATAATCGTCAATGGCTTATATGAGAAAGAAAGAAAATGATGAAAAAAAGGCAACTAAAAAACAAAAGGAAGGGGAGATTTTTGGATTAGATACCAAGGTAAGAGGGTTTACCATTGTAGATAGGATGTATTCTACTAATGAAAAATTACCAACTTTTATGTTGGCAAATATTAACCCCACAACTGTAGATATTGATTATAATATTGAAAGACTTAAAACAATTGCTGAAATTTCAGCAGA
>CAZAJW010000035.1:0-10926 GCA_964485485.1 uncultured Atribacterota bacterium
TGAAAGGTTTTAAAGATAACAATTGCGATGTAAAAATTTTTAGCAATGAACATTTTTTGGGCATTAAAAATTATAATCATTATGTATTAACACCCATTATATTTAAAAAAAAGATTACAAGAGATTGGTGAGTTTTTATATAATTTTTATGCCATTAGGGATTTCAAGAAAAAAAAGCTTAGTACAATCCTTCTTTCATTTATCATAGACTTAGCTGTGTAACTTTTTTTGTTTCAAAAATAGCTAAAAATTCTAAAATACCTGTTATTTTGGAAGTTAATGGTTTTGGTGATTGGATATCAATATTTGATATTTATAAAAAGAATTTATTAAAAAATTTTTTGAATAATATATTTAGACGGAAAGTAATATATTTAATTGAAAATTATAATTTTAAAAATTCTTCGGTTATAGTTACTCCTTCAGTGGTATTAAGAAATAACTTAATGGAGATTGGTATACCTAAAGAAAAAATACTGGTAATACCAAATGGAGTTGATGTAAAAAAATTTGATTATAGAATCAATGAGTAATCAAAGTAAAGAGATAAAAAAAGAATTAAGAATAGATAGAGATAAAAAAGTTGTTGGATTTGTTGGAACTTTCGGACCATGGCATTGTATTGAAAATCTGGTTTATGCCATCAGCAAGATTAAAGATAAAAGTAGAGATAAAGATATAATATTTTTATTAATGGGCGACGGTGTGTTAAAGAGATATGCTGTAGATAAAATTGGGAAATTCGATAATGTTATCTTCACCGGAAATATCCCTTATTCAAAAATCCAGTATTACCTCTCAATCTGTGATGTACTGGTGTCCCCGCATAGTTTGCAGCCCGGCGGTAGAAAGTTTATCGGTTCTCCTACAAAAATCTTTGAGTATATGGAGATGGGCAAAGGTATTGTTGCCAGTAATCTGGGCCAGATTGGGGAAGTTCTGGAAAATAAGAGAACCGCGATTTTGGTTGAGCTTAATAATATCGATGAACTGGTAAACGGCATATTAAAGCTGGCTGATGATAAAGAGATGCGTTTGAAGCTGGGAATTAGTGCCGCAAGAGAAGTCCGTGAAAAATATACATGGGGGAGAAATATAAAGAAATTACTAAACTCTATTCATATCCAAAATTTTCACTATTTTCTTTAAATTTAGTGCAGTTGCTGTAATGATAAACTGGATTTCTACTTTAGTAAACTCCCTGAATTTTGATTTTGCCATACCATGAAACGCCTTTGCCTGACTGGATATTCCTTCTATGATAGTACTTCTTAATCTATGCATGGATCTGCCATAATTTGAGAAATAACGTTGCCTGGCCTTTAGATAGCACTTGCTATAATACCGAGTTACTATCCTGGGATTTAAATTTTTTGAATCAATACATCTTTTTCTTTTATGACACAGAAGGCAGTCTTCTTTATTGGCTTTGTACTTAATGCGATTAAGCTTATGGTTCTTGGCCTTTCTTTTAAGTACATTTCCCTACGGGCATATATAGCAGCCCGTTTTGCTATCATAGATAAATTCTTCTTTGGAATAGTGTCTTGGTCTGTTGCTTTTACTATCAGGGTTTATAGAAGTGCTAATTCCTTTGTCCTGGAGATATCTTAAGCATTCCTCTGAACCATATTTACTGTCAGCTGCAATCCATGAGGGAGTGCCCATTATATTCTCATGGGATTCAATAAGTTTAGGAATTGCTCATGTATCATGTAGCGAGCTTAGTGAGGCAGCTACAGCAGTTATTATTCCATTTGTGTCTGTTGCCATATGGGCCTTATATGAAAGAAAGCTTCCTGCCCCAAGTCTGTAGAATAATGTCGCATCTGGGTCTATAGTCGATCTTTTCTTAAGAAATGAGGAGTTAGTTCTTCTTCTTTTTCCTATTTTATCTTTATCAAAAGTACCCTTAAAATGAGAACCTGTATTTACAGGAGTACCTGATTTCGGCTTTCTACCAGTAGGGCTTTTGATCTTTTCTGATTCATCCAGTTTTCTCCAGTACTCTTCCGGAGAAAGGTTTATCTCTAAAATTGAATCTGCTGACGCATCTGCTCTTACAATGCTACTGTCAACAAGAATGCCTTCTTTTGAGACTATCCCGTAATCTATGGTAGTCTTTAGGATCTTCTCAAATATTTGCCCAAGTATCTTTTCCCCAATCCGCTTCCTTGCTTTTGGAAATATAGAATGGTTGGGCACTTCTCATCAAGGTCATATCCTATATGCCATCGATAGGCCAGGTTAAGAGATATCTCTTCAGTAAGCAGTTTTCTTTCCGATCTTATATCAAAGAGGCACCCAACAAGGAGCATTTTTACCTGGATCACTGTATCAATAGATGGTTTTCCAGTATGAGAATAATGACCCCTGGTAATATCCCTTACAAAATCAAAAGAGATAAGGCTTTCCAGTCTCTTTAAGGAATGGTCATCCGGTACCAGGGAATCCAGATTAATATTATAATATATCCTCTGATTAAATTCTTTTTTGCCCTGCAATTTTCACCTCCTTCTTTCTAAGGTAAGAGTATCCCTGCCAGCTATTTCACATTCCATTGGGTCAGATTTTTTAAAATTAATGGCCATGGCAATAGCCCTGGGAAAGTTTATGTAGTACTGGTTGAAATCTTTACTGGTGATCTGCTGTATTTTTGCTGGGTAGCCCATTTTTTACTCCCGTATATAAATATAGTTAATCAACTATATTTATATAATTTTATCAAGGAGTTTAGCAACAGGCCCAATTATTTACAGACTCAGTTTTTATAATCTCATAAGTTTACATATTGCTATATTGCCAGTTAACCTTTTTTACTGAGAATATTTATAATAATTTTTATATTTTGGTCCCAGGTGTACTTTTCATATGCCACTTTTTTTGCCTCTTTACCAAGAGCATTTCTTAAATCTCTATTCTTTGCCAGCTTTATGATTCCCTTTACTAGATTCTCTACGTTATTAGGTTCAACCAAAATGGCTGTTTTATTATGTTCCAATACTTCACCAATTTGCCCTAGATTACTTGCAACAATTCCCTTTCCCATAGCCATGTATTCAAATAACTTGGTTGGGGAACCAAAAAATTCACCACCATCTTTTGGGTAGCAATGTGGGGAGACTAGTATATCGCAAATATCTATATAATATTCAATTTCATTATAAGGGATGATACCTGTAAATATCACATTTCTAAAACTTTTTAAATTTTCTTCTGCATATTCTTTAAGTACGCCACTGCCTACCAGCAAAAAGACTATATTCAAATGGCTATATTCTAAATTAGTTCTTTTAATAGCGGATACCAACTGGGGAATTCCATGCCATTCACCAAAGGTACCTATGAAACCGACTATATGGGAAAATTTTTCTAATCCCCATATTGTTTTTATTCTATCCTTTTTATTGTCAATGATGGTTTGATGATTAAATTTTTTGGTATCCACTCCATTTGGAACTACCAGTATCTTATCGGCATTAATTCCTACTTCAATCAAATCCTTTTTTATATAATCAGAAACAACTACAATAATTCGTGAGTTCTTAAAATTATAGAGATCTACTATCTTGTATATAGGTTCGAATAATACCCTATTCAGTAATTTCTTGAATATATTTTTTTTCTTATCTAAGAAAATTCTCTTGGTTTTACCATTGTATTCTAAAATTACAGGTATATTTAATTTTTTAGTAATTTGCATTATAGAAAAATTTCGACATGAATGCCTAAAATAAATGTAATCAGGATTAAATTCCAGAATATATTTTTTAAATTGCCTTTTGCTGGTGAAGTTATATAAAATCTCTCCAATTATTGAAAGACGTTTTTGGAATATTGTTGGCTTTATAACCTCGAAATTGAAATCTTCTATTCCTGTGAATCTTTCATTACTAATAACTTTAACTTCACAATTATTATTGACAAAACCTTTTAAAACTCCCAGGGTATGACTTAAGGAACCGCCAGCTTTTAAATTAAACCAAAATTTGGTTCTCGTGTATGCTATTTTTAATTTATTCAATTTAATTTTTTAAAGTAAAAATTTTAAAATATTTTATTTAACTTCTGAAATCATTGCAATTTTTATTTATAATTAACAGTTATCCTTTATGTGTATATTCTAACTTAATATTCTTTATTATATAATGCTTATAATTCTGACTTAGTTAATATGCATTGTCAAAAGTATTATTAGCCGCAAGTGATTAAAGAAATTTTAAAGAAAAACCATTACCTGTTTTTAAAATTAAAAGAGATAAAGAATATTATTAATAATTTGTTATTTGATGTATCTTTTAGATTGTCGCTTTTAAAATTTGTTAAAAGTAGGAATAAAAAGCCTTTCTTGGTAATATTAAAAGAATTAAAATTAATTAGAAAATATTGGAAATGCTATCCACTTCATTACTATAAATACCAGCTATACAGAAAAGAATTGGATATAGATAGTATTTTAAACTATATACCTGAATTTTTCTTCTATTCTTTATTTTTACCTTACCATAATAAAAAAGAAATTGTTGAGCTATACAATGATAAAGAAAAGCAGGAAGCTACATTCAGGGAATATAAAATTCCTCATTTAGATTCTATATTTATAATTATTGATGGGGAAATCTTAAATAGTAAATCCAAAAAAATTAATTTTAATGATATGCATAAAGAATTAGATAGTAAGAAAATAGAAAAATTATTTCTTAAACCGATTAGCGGTAAAGGCGGACAGGGGATATATATCTTCTACAGAGAAGATGGTTGCTATTATGAAATAAAAACGAAAGTTAAGTTAAATGAAAATTTCTTAGAAAGAATAACAAATAATAAAAACTTCTTAGTCCAGGGGAAACTAAAGCAAGATAAACAAATTTCAGAAATCTATCCTTTTTCAATAAATACATTAAGGATTGTGACAGAAAATAAAAATGGCAGAATAAAAATACTGACAGCACTTCTAAGAATGGGGCGATGGGGCAATGAAATAGATAATTTTAGTCAGGGTGGATTGATAATTAAAGTAAATATAGAGGATGGCTCTTTTGAGAAGCAAGCCTTTTCGAAATTCGGCGATTGCTTTACAAAACATCCAGATTCAAATTTTATATTCAAGAATAGAAAAATAAAAAAATGGGAAGTAATATGTGATTTTTTAAATGTACATACCAAAAAGATTGATAATCTGACTTATATAGGCTGGGATATTGCTTTGACTGAAGATGGCCCGCTGGTAATAGAAGTGAATACAGATTTTGGAATTGATGGTTATCAAACAGGTTATGGAGGATTAAGGGAAATATATGGGATTGAAAATCCCGACCTGTACTGGTATATTCCAAGAGAAAAAAGCTTTTTTTGATATTAGATTGTATTCTTTTATACCATACCCCGGTAGTTATATTGAATGCTGATAAGAAGACTGATATATTTACCTCTTAATATATTAAACATAAAAGAAAGATGAGCATAAAGAACTTTTTTAAATGAAAATAAAATAATAGAATAATTAAAGGAAACTTCTTTGATAAAAGATAAGATTAGACATTATATAACAGTAATTTCAAGCACTCCTCTCAAGATTCTGATAAGAAGAATATATAGAAAAGTTATAGATATATCAGGAGATATACTCAGAAACAGCAAAATAATTAAAGAAAGTTATATTCTGCAGGACAAAACTTTCTTTAAATTACTGAAAATAAAGGGCGACCCGGATACATGCGCGGGTCTGCTTAAAGAAAAAATAGACAAAAATCCATTCTTAGATTCCATTATTAGCAAGGATGATAAGAAATTCATAATATCAAAATTATCAATTAAAGAAAAAAATAAGATTATAGAAGCAGCTGAAGAAGTATGCAGGCACGATTTTGATCTACTGGGTTCTGGTAAAGTTAAAGTATCATATTTTTTAAAACCAAAAGGGGTTGAAGGATATGTGTATGATATGAGAGTAAGTGGTGAGGAAATTAAGAAATTAAAAAAAGAAATTAGCAGCAGAGTTAGTTATTTCTATAAAGATTCGGGAGCTAGCATCCCGGGTTATAAAAATTATAATTATGAACCAATAGACTGGCATATAGATTTTAAATCAGGATATAGATGGGATAGAAATGTCTGGTATAAAAAATTAAAGTATGGATGCTATGATGGTGTTGATGTTAAGAATCCCTGGGAACTCTCTAGATTCCACCACCTGGTTGTATTAGGACAGGCATATTTAATAACCAAGAATGAGAAATACGAAATGGAATATTTATTCCAGATTGTAGACTGGATTATAAGCAACAAACCTTATTTTGGTATTAATTGGAGAAGTATATTGGATGTCGCTCTGAGGGTCTCTAATTGGATTGTTAGTTTATCTTTTTTTAGGGAATCAAAAATTATGAGTAAAGAGTTCTTGGTATTTATTTTGAAAAATATATATATTCATGGAAAACATATAACTAATAATTTGGAATACCACGTAATTACTTCAAATCATTATCTTTCGGATATTTCTAGCCTTTTTCTTGTTGGTGAAATATTTAGTGATTTTAATGTAGGAAAGAAATGGAGCAATCTTGCAGTTTCTGAACTAAAAAAAGAGATTGAAAAACAGGTATATCCGGATGGCGTTGATTTTGAGGCTTCTACCTGTTATCACAGATTTGTACTGGAATTATTTTTTTATCCTGTACTATTTGAGATAAAAAAGGCTAAAAGTTTTTATGGTAATAATTATGTAGAAGTAGGCGAGTTTTTGTTTGGGAAAAATTTTATAAATAAAATATTAAAGATGTTTGAATTTGTTCTCTTTGCAACTAAACCTGATGGGGAATTACCTCAAATTGGAGATAATGATAATGGAAGGTTATTTATCTTTGGTAGAAGTAATATCCTGGATATGCGATATTTATCGACTTTAGGAACAATATTTTTCAAAAAAGAAAAATTTAAAATAAAAGAATATGGATTTGATGAGCAGGCACTGTGGATTTTTGGTAGGAAAGGATTTGAATTCTGGAATCAGGTGAGTTACAACTGTTTAGCTAATATAGAAAGTGCTTCATTTGCTGATGCAGGTATTTATATTATGAGAAAAAATAATAATTACCTCATATCATCCTGTAGCCAGAATGGACAAAATGGTAATGGAGGCCATGCTCATAATGACAAGCTCAGTTTTGAATTATTCATAGAGGGCGAAAGCATAGTTGTAGACCCGGGGACATATTTTTATACAGCTATTCCTGAGTGGAGGAATAAATTCAGGTCTACCTCATTTCATAGCACTATAATGGTTGATAATCAGGAACAAAATAGATTTAAATATGATAATTTGTTTGCAATGGAAAATGATGCAAAAGTCATTGTAGATAAGTGGGAGACAAGTAACGATTATGATTATCTTGAAGCAGAACATAGTGGATATAATAGGTTATATAATAGTGTGACTCACAAAAGAAAGTTTATTTTCGATAAAAGGAAGAATTATTGGTTAATTAAAGATATATTGACCGGTAAAGGTAAACATGAATTTGACCTTCTTTTACAATTAAGTCCAGACGTGACTTGTGAAATTAATAAAGGAGATCTGGCAGTTGATATCAAGATTAATGGTAAATTACTGAAAATCATACCATTATTTAAAAAAGGACTAACTTTATCAGTTAAAAAAGGATGGTATTCAAGGGGATATGGAAATAAAACCGAATCTCAAGTTTTAAAATATTCAAAAACATCTACCCTTCCGGTAGAATTCTTATTTTTATTGTGCCTGGATAATACCATTCCCCGGAGAGAGAGAATAAATGAAATATTTAGTAAATTTAATATTCAGACTTAAGATATGAGATTATTCTATAGTGCTTTTGAAAGTATATTTGACCCTGTATTTGAATCGCAGGTTATGGTATTGTTAAGTAATATAAATGACAGGCTTTCTCCCAGCGGCCAATCTGTTAATCTTGTAATTTTTGGTTCAATTGAAGATCTATTTAAAGGAGCATATATACAGAGAAAAAGATATATCAAAAAGTTTTTGAATAATAGATGTATTTTTTCTTTCAAATTTCCATATTTACATAGATTTTCTATCTTTTTCAGACTTTCACTTTTGATAAATACATTAATTTGTTTTTTCACTCTGTATTTTATAGTCAGGTTAAAGAGAAGTGAAAAGGCATTATTCCACTGCAGGACTGAGATAGTAAGCTATATTCTATTGGTCTTAAAAAGAACTTTTTTTAAGAACATAAAAGTGATTTGCGATTGCAGAGGGATTGGTTCAAAAGAGTTATTATATAAATACAATATTAAAAATAACAATATTGCATTTGAGGTAGTCGAAAAAATCGAGAATTATTCTCACAAAAATTCTGACTATATATTTTGCGTATCGAATTCTTTCAGGAACTATATACGAGAAAGAACCAGTAGGGTAGATAATATAAAAGTGATCCCCTGTTGTCTGGATACTGATATATTTAAATATGATTCAAATGAAAGAAAAAAAATCAGAAATTATTACAATGTAGAAAATAAATTTGTCTTGCTATACTCTGGTTCTTTGAATGAGTGGCAGTTACCATTAGAGATGATAAAAATTTTTATAGTTTTTAAAACGGTATTCAAAGATAGTATTTTTATTATCTTTACTGGTGATATAAAATATGCAAGGGAAATATTTTTGAATTCCGGATTGAAAAAAGATGAGTATATTGTAAGTAGCATACCACATCATTTAATTAATAAATATTTATTAGTGGGCGATATTG
Source organism: uncultured Atribacterota bacterium (assembly GCA_964485485.1). GTDB lineage: Bacteria > Atribacterota > Phoenicimicrobiia > Phoenicimicrobiales > Stramentimicrobiaceae > Oleincola. The sequence goes on from CAZAJW010000035.1 coordinate 8,760, forward strand.
GATTATTGATCCGCCAGGATAATGATGTAAATAAAGTTGCATTTCCTGTGAAATTTTATGAATATGTAAGATGTGGAGTCCCAGTTCTGAGTAGCATCACTTCCGATTTAAAAGATTTAATTATAAAATACGACTTAGGTTTTTGGATAAGTGATTATGGTAATGAATTTGAGATAAAAAGAATAGCTATGTTATTAAAAAATAAAGTTGATTATTTTAAAAGTGATGAGTATAAAAAGAAATTAAGTAAAGCAATTGAAAGAGAAATAAGCTGGGATAATTATCTCGATTCAATAATAAATGTTTATGAAGGAGTCTGACTATTAATATCTATGATAGAAAGTTTTAATTAAAGTGACTATAAGAAAATTTTTAATAAAAATTTATAAAAGTATAGTTTTTATACTACTCAAACCTATTTTACTAAAAGAATATAATTATCAGAGAAAAATATTAAATGAAAGACCTATTGAGTATGCATTTGCTCTCAAACATATAAGTGAAATATACCCTAAGAGAATACTCGATGTTGGACCGGGTAGATCTTCATTACCACATCTTTTATATAATTGTGGTTTTCATGTTACTGCCATTGATGAGATGACCAGTTCTTGGAATGAGAACTTTGATAACAGACACTTCCTGGTTTTTAAAGATAATATTATTAATCCAAAGATTAAAGGAAGTTTTGATCTTATTACCTGCATAAGCACTCTGGAGCATATAGCCGGGCATAAGATTGCAATGAAAAATATGTTCTTATTATTAAAAAATGGGGGTTATTTGATACTGTCATTCCCATATAATGAGAAAAATTACGTGTATAATATTTACGACTCCCCTGAAGCGGGTTACGGAAAATCAAACCCATATATATGCCAGGTATTTTCAAGAAAAGAGATCGAATCATGGCTAAATAGTAATAATGGTAATATTATTAACCAGGAGTATTATAGAGTATTTACTGGAGAATACTGGACCTACGGAGAAAGATTAAGTATCCCAGAAAAAGTCTCAAAAGAAGAAAGCCATCAATTAACTACTTTAATCATAAAAAAATTATAATCATAAAAAAAGGTTTAGAATAATTAGTGATAACCAGCATTAGACTGGACTTATATTAATAGGTTGACTATCCAGAGATTAAAAATTTTAATTTTGAGCGATTATGCTTTTACTAAAGGCGGTGCAGAAAGGGTTGCAATTTCAAGTGCACTTGGGTTATCCGAATCAGGCCATGAAGTAGTTTTCTTTTCTGCAGTGGGGCCAGTAGAAGATGAGTTAGCAAAAGCAGGTTTAAAGGAAATAATATGCCTTGGTCAAAAGGATATACTGGATAATCCTAATAAGTTTGATGCTCTTATATCAGGCATATATAACTGGAGAGCTATTAAAGGGTTAAGAAAGCTTTTTTATTACTGGATCCCTGATGTTGTACATGTCCATGGCGTTTCTAAAGCACTTTCCTGGGGGCCAATTAATCTTTTATACAAAAGAAGGATACCTATTGTATACACACTTCATGATTATGGACTTATATGTCCGAATATGGGGATCTATAACTATAGGAAAAACGAGATTTGTCCTTATTACAGGCGTGGGAAGACCCTTAAATGTTTTTTCACCAATTGTGATAAAAGAAGTTATTTCCAAAAACTCTGGAGGTGGTCGAGGTATTTTATAATCCGGAATATTTTTAGGGCAGATAGAAAGATAAGCGGATATGTAGCAGTCAGCAGGTTCATGGAAAATATTATTAATGAAAATTTAGTAGTTAATAAGCCAGTAAGAACAATATATAACCCTGTTGATGCTGGAGCGGATATGTCTGGACAATGCACTGGTAAAGAAAAAACAGAGACTGACTTTTTGTATGTTGGACGGCTGTCACAGGAGAAAGGAATTGATATGCTTCTGGGAGTAATGAGTAAGATAGATGCCAGACTTACCATAATAGGTGATGGGGAACTTATGGATCTATGCAGAGATTATGCTGAGAGACTGGGAAGAGAAAAAATAAAGATACTGGGTTATCAGGATAGGAAGAGGATTTTCGATGAGATGAGAAAAGCCAGTGCTTTAATCTTACCTTCTAGATGCATAGAACCTGCTCCATTAGTGCCATTAGAAGCTGCCTGTAACTGCCTTCCTTCAATAGTTGCAGACC
>CAZAJW010000036.1:0-2067 GCA_964485485.1 uncultured Atribacterota bacterium
CTGAAAATGGCTCAAACCATAACCGGCCTAATGGGTTTAGTCATTATCAAGGATGATAAGATGGGGCTGTGGGGAGAAATAGAATACGGATTAATTTAAGATAACATCCCCATGATGACCATATGGTAGAATAGTAATATTCAAAATTATTTTTGAAATGAGCAAACAGCAGAAAGGCTCCAGATGTATTTACCTACTACTCGGGAAGAAATGAAAAAATTAAGATGGACAAATCTTGATATCATACTGGTTACCGGAGATACTTATATCGATAGTTCTTATATAGGGGTTTCCGTTATCGGACAGGTCCTGCTCAAAGCAGGGTATAGGGTGGGTATCATTGCTCAGCCCGATATCAACCATCCGGAGGATATCTGTCGATTAGGTGAACCTGATCTTTTCTGGGGAGTAACAGCGGGTTCGGTAGATTCCATGATAGCCAATTATACGGCTACCGGGAAAAAGAGAAAAAAAGATGATTATACACCTGGGGGAATAAATAATCGTCGTCCTGATAGGGCAACTATTGTTTATGTCAATCTCATTAAACGTTATTTTAAAAATTCTCGTCCTATTGTACTTGGAGGGATTGAGTCAAGCATGAGAAGAATGGCTCATTATGATTTTTGGGATAACCGAATCAGGAGGTCTATCTTATTTGACAGCAAGGCTGATATCCTGGTCTACGGAATGGCCGAAAAAAGCATATTGCAATTGGCTGACCGCCTTGCTAAGAAAGAATCCATTGCCGATATTCGCGGTATCTGTTACATCTCAAATTCTCCCCCGGAAGATAGCCTCATCCTGCCTTCTTTTTTAGAGGTCAAACAGGATAAAACAAAATTTATCAGCATGTTTCATTTGTTTTATCAAAATCAGGACCCTTTCCGGGGTAAAATTCTGGCACAACAGCAGGATGACCGTTATTTAATTCACAACCCACCTTCTTATCCTCTATCAGAAAAAGAGATGGATGAGATATATGCGCTTGACTATCAGCACAATGTTCATCCCTATTACCGAAAATGGGGTTCGGTCAGGGCATTGGATACGATTAAGTTTTCTGTAACATCTCACCGGGGATGTTTTGGAGAATGTAATTTTTGTGCCATTTCCGTTCATCAGGGAAAATATATTCAATCCAGAAGTGAGAAGTCAATTATCAGTGAGATTAAGAAACTGACCATGGAGGATGATTTTAAGGGATATATTTCTGATGTAGGCGGACCGACTGCCAATATGTATGGTATGGGATGTGTAAATAATTCACAAAAAAGTCACTGTCTACAAAAGCGCTGCCTCTTTCCTTCGATATGTAATAATCTTGCCTTGAGTCATCAAAGACAGATCAGATTATTAAGAAAAATCAGGAAAATAGAGGGAATTAAAAAGGTATTCGTAGCCTCTGGGATTCGTTATGATTTAGTGATGGCAGATAAAAAAAATGGCGAAAATTACTTGAAAGAAATTATCCTCTACCATGTTTCTGGACAGCTCAAAATTGCGCCCGAACATATCGAGAAAAAAGTACTTGATCTGATGGGCAAAGGAGATAATTTTTATTTAGCGGAATTTAAAAGATTATTTGATCACATTAATCACCAGGCAAGGCAGAAACAATACCTGACCTATTACTTTATAGCGGCTCACCCAGGCTGCAGAGAAGAAGATATGATTTCGTTGAGAAAATATATTCAGAGAGAGCTGCACATCAGCCCCGAACAGGTACAGATTTTTATTCCCGCACCTTCTACTTATTCTGCTGTTATGTATTATACTGGTATAGACCCTTTTAGCGGCAATAAAATATTTGTGGAAAAAAGGATAAAAAATAAAGAAAAGCAAAAAAAATTAATCACAAATTCATAATCCTGATGTAATATATATATTATTAATCTTATTTTTTGCCCGGAATCCTAATTTTAGGATTACTGTTACAAAAAAATTCATTCATTATTACTTATGATTTCGATAGAAAGGTTTGGATAGCAGTGTTGCCACTAATTTATATCGTTGATGATGAACCGGATATTGTTGATTTGATTTCACTTCACCTGGAGAAATCTT
>CAZAJW010000037.1:0-1599 GCA_964485485.1 uncultured Atribacterota bacterium
CTTATATCATGCATGATGGTAAAATACTAGCCTCTGGCCATCCTTCAGAAGTAGCCAATTCAGAAGTAACACGAAAATATTATTTGGGAGAAAGGTTTACCCTTTAAAAACAGTATTGAGTATCGGGCATTCAGTATATAGTAAATACAAAGTAACTCAGGACAAAACTAACACCATGTGCAGAAAAATACTTTATTAGTTAAAATAAAGGATAAAATCATGACAGACAAAGAAAAAATTTCAAATACAAATACTAAAATTAAGTCTTTTAAAGACCTCAGAATTTGGCAAGAGGGCATAAAGCTTGTTAAAGATATTTACCTGTTATCCAAAAAGCTTCCAAAAGATGAAATTTATGGACTAAGTTCTCAAATGAGGCGATGCGCAGTATCAATTCCATCAAATATTGCGGAAGGGTTTAGAAGATACCACAATAAAGAATATAAACAATTCCTATATATCACACTAGGAAGTTGTGCAGAGTTAGAAACTCAAGTAATTATTTCCCATGAGTTAGAATATATAAAAGAAGAGATAAAAGAGGAAATAACCAAGAAAATCCAATACATTTGTAAAATGGTTTCCAGACTCATTCAAAAATTAGATTAAAGTAATTATACTAATTTATTTTTATTATTTCTGGTCTTTATGTAGTATTTGTATTGTATTGGACTCAATACTCACGACTCGATACTATTTTATTGAAAGGTTTCAGGGGAATCTTCCCCTGACGAAATTACCTTATGGTAATTTATCTTATATCTTAATATCTTAACTATCATTAGTGGATTAGTTTAGTAATTATGGATTGGTTTTTTGTATTTGTATTGTATTGGGACTCAATACTCAATACTCACGACTCAATACTTATTTAGTCGTTGGTATTTAGTTAAAGACAAGATTCGGGAAATAAGTTTTCCTGTTTTTCTCTTATCTTGGACTCAATACTCAATACTCACGACTCGATACTATTTTATTGAAAGGTTTCAGGGGAATCTTCCCCTGACGAATTGTTATGTATAGTATTATTTTAATAGTTACATTAATTCTTGTAAGTGGAATCATAGCCTATATAGGAGATTTGACAGGTTTCCGGATAGGAAAAAAGAAAATAAGTATTTTCGGTTTACGTCCCCATCGTACCGCAGTTTTTGTTACTATTATTACCGGAATAGTTATTTCTATAATAACAATTTCAATTTTATCAATTTTGTCCTACGATGTTCGGACTGCATTATTCGGGCTGGATGAATTAAGAGAGAGACAATATGAACTAACAAGAGAAATTCAACAGCGCAACAAGCAGCTTTCAGAGACCCAGGAAGAATTAATAGCTAAAACAGATGACTTAGAAAAATTAGAAGAAGAATTCCAGCAGCTAAATAGCCAGATTGAGTTACAAACTGACCAGGTGAAATCCCTCTTAGAAATAAGAGAAAGATTAACAGAAGAAAGGGATAGCTTGCAGGAAGAAATCAGTGAACTTCAGGAAACAGTCAGGGGATTATATTCTGGCATTAGCTGGTTAAGAAGTGGTGACATTATCCTGGATCAGGGTGAAGAGATTGCTATGACTATTATAGAAGGTGGAATTACTGA
>CAZAJW010000038.1:0-3259 GCA_964485485.1 uncultured Atribacterota bacterium
TGCTCCATCACTTATTGTGATTTTTGTTTTCTTAATCATTCCTTTTGTCCAGAGCATACGTGAGTCCTTTTATACATCAACAGCGTTTGGTACTCATTCTATCTTTGTGGGATTACGTAATTATATTCGCCTATTTGCTTCACAGGAATACAGAAGTAGCGTGGTTACCACTTTTAAATTTTCTGCTTTTGTTATCATTATAGGGCTTTCTATTTCACTGGGGATTGCTCAATTACTTAACCAGAAAATTAAAGGAGTTGGTTTTTATCAAATTGCCCTTATCTGGACTTATGCCATTTCTCCGACAGTGGCTGGTGTTATCTGGGCTTCCATGTTTGCGCCTGCTACCGGACTTATCCCTTATATTGTTTCCAAGCTATCTGGTGGTTATAACCTGAATTGGATGACAAATGGAGATTTAGCATTGTTTATTGTTGCAGCTGCTGCTACCTGGAAGATGCTGGGTTATAATATTGTTTTTTTTCTGGCAGGGTTACAAAATGTCCCGGATGAATTCTTAGAAGCGGCGCAGATAGATGGAGCAGGCTCCTGGAAAGCCTTCTGGAGGATTACTTTTCCTTTGCTTTCACCCACTACCAGCTTTTTATTATTTGTGAATATGCTTTATGCTTTCTTCCAAGTTTTTGGACTTATAGATATTATGACCAGGGGGGGGCCAGGAAATGCCACAGAACTTTTAATTTATAAATTGTATCGTGATGGATTTATTCATTTGAATACAGGGTTTGCTTCGGCACAATCATTTGTAGTATTTTTTGTTATTTCAATAGTAGCAATTTTCCAGTTGAGAATAGCTACCAGAAAATCAATTTATTCACGGTGAGGGAGTAGTTATGCTAAAGTTGACCAGGAAAAATAGTAGCCATATTGCTATTCATTTTATATTAATTATGCTGGTAATTATCCTTGCTTTCCCGGTGTTTTTTGCTATAGTTACCAGTACTTTAAGCTTACAGGAATCCTATCAGTATCCTCCCAAATTATTACCCGGAGACCAGTTTATGAACAATTTAAGAGAAGCCTGGGAAAGAATAAATATGGGAAGGCTTTTCTTTAATAGTGCATTCATTTCGATAGTGGTAGCAGTGGTAAAAACAATTCTGGCATTGCTGGCTGCCTTTGCCTATACCCATTTTAAATTTCGTGGTCAGGGATTACTATTTTCTATCTGTATGATTACTCAGATGCTGCCTTTGCCGGTGCGTATTATTCCAACGTATCAGTTAATGGCTGGTTTTAATTGGATAAACTCTTATTATGCCTTAATGGTTCCGTTTTTTGCCAGCACAACAGGGCTGATTCTTTTTCGGCAATTTTATTTAACAGTTCCCAGAGACCTTCCGGATGCTGCTCGTGTGGACGGGGCAACACCTATGCGCTATTTTATGCAAATCTTAGTTCCTATTTCAAAAACAAATATTGCAGCTTTATTTGTTATAGAATTCATTTTCATGTGGAGCCAATATTTATGGCCATTAATTGTCACCACCACACAGGAAATGAGGGTCATTCAAATAGGGATTAAAATGCTCCTGGCCAGTGAGCAGATAGCCCCTGAGTGGAATGTTATTATGGCTGCTACTGTAATTGCTATGCTGCCGCCATTAATAGTATTATTGGTTCTAAGAAAAAGCTTTGTACAGGGTATTGCTATGCAGACAGCGAAATAAAAAAATTTTACTATCCGCAGATTTTATTAATTATCTCTTCGAATTTTTTATGGATTTCGAATCTTTTTACTTTTAGTGTCTCAGTTAATTCCCCTGTTTCCACACTAAATTCTTGTGCACATAGAGCCAAACCCATAACCGTCTCATATGGATTAAAACCGTTTTCTCTGGATATTAATCTTCTGACTTCCTGCTGGAAAAGGGAAATAGTTTTAGGATCTTTTAAATAATCACTGATGTTTTCAATTTTAGTTTTTTCCTTCTCCCAAAAAGTCTTTAAAGTTTCAAAATTTGGAACAATAAGTACCCCTAAGCGAGGCTTATCCTGACCCACTACAACTGCCATGTTAATTAGTTCACTTTCCAGTAATTTTTCTTCCAGAAGTTGAGGTTCAACGTTTTCTCCTCCTCGCAAGACGATGGTATCTTTTGATCTTCCTACTAATTGAAGGTATTTTCCATTTTTTGTCTTTCTTCCCAGGTCTCCTGTATTAAACCAGCCATCCTGGATAACCTCTGCAGTCTTCTTTTCATTTTTGTAATAACCTTTCATAACCATCGGACCTTTAGTCAGAACTACACCGGTTTGGCCATTGGGCATTTCTTCTTTCAGGGTATCCTTATTAACGATTTTTATTTCAGCCTCGGGCATGGTAGTTCCCACAGTAGATATAATTCGGGCATTGGGATTTCTGGCAGATAAGACGGGGGAAGTTTCAGTTAGCCCATAACCTTCACAGACCAGAATACCGGCTACATCAAAGAATTTATCTACATTATCCGGCAATGCTCCTCCGCCGCTGATAGCAAATCTCAGCTTTCCTCCGGCAACTTCCCTGATTTTTTTGTAGACCAGTTTGTCGGCGAGCTTGTATTGCCACCCCAATAGAGCCATATTCTTTTTTGCCTTTTTTCTTTCTTCAGGACTGAATTCCAATCTGTCAAATAAGGGAATTTCATTATTGGCAATTTTTTCTGCCTCTTTATACTTTATTCCGATTTTAAAAGCCCAGTCAAATACTTTTTTTTGAAGAGAGCTTCCCTTATTAGCTTTTGCTATAGCTCCCTGATATACACTTTCCCATATCCTCGGCACACTGGTCATTATAGTCGGCTTTTCGTCAGCAAGATCAGGAAGAAGTATTTGCTTAAACGGCTTACTGTAAGCAGTTGATGCACCGACGGTTAAAGACAGGTATTCTGCTGTTCTTTCAAAGATATGCCAGGAAGGCAGGACTGATAAAAACCGGTCATTTCCATTGATATCTTGAACAGGAGGCATTACCCGAATATTATGAACAAAATTGGAATGAATTAACATTACGCCTTTAGGATCTGCTGTAGTGCCTGAGGTATAGATAATAGTAACCAAATCATCTTCCTTTACGTTGGCAGCTATTTGCTCAAATTTCTTATTTCCCTGGTCTAAAAGCTCCTGTCCTTTCTGTGAGATATACTCGAAAGAATATATTTTAAAAGAATTCTGCTGGTTAAAACTTTTGTCGATAGTAAATATTCTCTGCATCAGGGTTTCTTTGATAAAATCAGCAGGAAGCTTATCTTTTAAA
>CAZAJW010000039.1:0-2016 GCA_964485485.1 uncultured Atribacterota bacterium
TAAGATAAAATTGAGAGAATTGAAATAGTAATAATTGAAATAATTATCCCTGTTATAATGGTAATAAATACAGCAGTTCGATGGGGGCGCAAACCGAAAATACTTATTTTCTTTTTTCCTATCCGGAAACCTGTCAAGTCTCCTATATAGGCTATGATTCCACTTACAAGAATTAATGTAACTATTAAAATAATACTATACATAACAATTCGTCAGGGGAAGATTCCCCTGAAACCCCTCTTTAATTAGTATCGAGTCGTGAGTATTGAGTATTGAGTCCAATACAATACAAATACAAAAAAACCAATCCATAATTACTAAACTAATCCACTAATGATAGTTAAGATATTAAGATATAAGATAAATTACCATAAGGTAATTTCGTCAGGAGAAGATTCCCCTGAAACCCCTTTTAATATAGTTTTTGGTTTATGGTTTTTAGTTAAGATATTCTCGGGTATACTTGCATGAGATTGCTTCGTTACTTCGTTCCTCGCAATGACAGAAAAAAAGTTCCTCTAACAATCTAATCCTTGTTCGCGATGGTAAGCCAGCCGTTGGTCATTAGTATTTTGTATGTGATAATAAGTATATTTTTGAAATAATATTTTCAGCTTTAGATTATACAATATACGTCATACTTTTTTGTCATTGCGAGCCTGGACTTAACGTTAGTTAAGTGACAGGTGTGGCAATCTCATTCATGTATTCTTTTTTTTCTTTTGCTAAAAACTATTTCTATTTCTTAATTTTAAAATATTTTCTTAAAATAAAATTATTAAAAAAATTTTCAAAATTAATCAAATACAATAACTCCATTTAATTATTATTCATACTATCTACCTATCTACTAAATACTAACGACTAACTACTATTATTTAAAGGGTAAAGCGTTCTCCTAAATAATACTTTCGGGTAATTTCTGAATTAGCTACTTCTGAAGGATGTCCCGAAGCTAAAATCTTTCCATCATGCATAATGTATGTTCTATCAGTAATTTTCATGGTTTCCCGGACATTATGATCGGTAACCAGTATTCCAAGACCCCTTTCTTTGAGATATCCAATAATTTCCTGGATATCATAGACAGCTATGGGGTCAACTCCGGTAAAGGGTTCATCTAGAAGAATAAAAGAGGGCGAACTGGCCAAAGTGCGAGCTATTTCTACTCTTCTTCTCTCTCCGCCGGAAAGCATATACCCCTTATATTCTGATAAATGGCTAATTTCTAATTCCTGCAGCATATTTCGACATCTTTTTTCTCGCTCTTCAAGTTCCACTCCCAAGGCCTCCAAAATCAATAAAATATTTTCCCTTACGGATAATTTTCGAAATATTGAAGGCTCTTGAGCGAGATACCCTAAACCCATTCTTGATCTCTTGAACATAGGGGCATGGGTAATGTCCTGTCCTTTAAATAAAACATGCCCTTTCTCCGGACGTATCAAACCAACAATCATATAAAAGGTAGTTGTCTTACCAGCTCCGTTAGAACCAAGCAAGCCAACTACCTCTCCTTTGTTGATTTCCAGATTAACCTCATCAACGACTTTTCGCTTGTTATAAATCTTAACTAGCTGATCCGTCCAGATTTTATCCAAATAATTCTCTCCAATATATTTTTGGAGCTCAGAGATATCATATCTGGGCTCCTATCCTAAATCTGAATTAGACAATAATAACTAAGAGGCTGCAATCTTTTCTATCTCAGTAATCACATCCTGGGTAATATTGTCTCCACCATAGAGAATGATAGGATATTCAGTCATATCATTCCCCGTAAAGACAGGAACTTCGCTATTAATAATAACCTCATAATTGCCTTTTTCACCAACAGCTTTTATAGCCTGCACAATATCGGAATTTCTTTCTGCCTGCAAAGCCTGTAATTGGGATAACATTTTCTGTTTTACCGGTTCCCATTCCTCATTAAATTTTTCTTCCAATTTCATTAATTCTGTTTCCTCAAGGCCTTTTCCTTCCTGATTAAGTGTTTCCTGTCTTGTTTGAAGCTCG
>CAZAJW010000040.1:0-9866 GCA_964485485.1 uncultured Atribacterota bacterium
AAAAATAAGATTTGAAATACACAGAAAGTGTTTGTTCTACCCTGGTTAACTATTAATATTATATGAGTTCTAATAAATATGAGTATAAATCAAAATAAGGCTAACGAGTACTTTAATTGGAAAGTATTATTCATTATATCCTTGTCTTCCATTGCCATGGGGGTTTACCGGGATGGTATTTCCTCTCTTTTCCCTTTTCTGCAGAACGAGTTCGGTTTAACAAGGACACAGGTAGCCTTTTATAGTACTTCCCTTTATATTGCTTCTACATCCTTCAGTATATTTAGTGGACGATTGGTTGACCTCAAAGGTGCAAAATGGGGTATGATTTTTGGAATTTTGTTGGTGGGCTTTTTTCTTATCGTTCATGCCATGGCTCCTAATTTTATCATCTTACTTGGACTTGCTGCTTGCGCAGGTCTTGGAATGAGCATAAACCCATCTGCTACTAACAAAGGAATTACGGAATGGTTTCCTCAAAGATGGCGTAATAGTGCAACAGGAATTTGGAGCACTTCCTTTCCCATAGGAGGAGCATTAGCCGCAAGCTTTTTACCAATATTGGGGATCTTGATTGGTTGGCGGAAATCGCTTATCGTCCCCGGGTTTTTCATTTTATTTTGTGGATTGCTTGTTTTTTTAATCTACCGTGATAAAGAAAGATTACAAAACAATTTAAAGAAATATAATACAAAGACTGTTTCTTTCTGGAAAGGTTTCAGCAATTTAAGCAAAAACAGTGAATTGATAGCTATATCTATTTTCGGATTTTTCTTAGGAGCTACAGAAGGAGCAATTCTCACCCATTTCACTTTATTCTTATATCTGGATTATGGTCTGAATGAGAGTATAGCCGGTCTCGGATTTGCGTTTGTTCAGTTTGGAAGTATTTCCGGAAGGCTGCTTTGGGGTGTTGTATGCGACAGATTTCTAAATGCGGACCGGAGGAAGACTTTTATAATTCTAGGGTTTATATTTCTTTTAACAACTTTAGTCTTTGGTCTATTTTTAAAACAGATGCATCCTTCTATTATAATTTTATATTTTTTAGCCTTTTTGGCGGGTTCTTCCGGAAGAGGTTGGGATGGTCTTTTTTTCCCTTCCGTTACTGAGATAGTAAAAAAAGAGCAAGTTGGAGTAGCAATAGGCTTATCTGTATTATTTATCCGGGCTGGTATACTTTTATCCCCTCCAATATTTGGCTATATTGCAGATCTTAGAGGGGCTTATGATCTGAGCTGGCTTCTTTTAGGTTTAATAATGTTCTCTACCTCCATAGCTCAATATTTACTTTTTATCAGGAGAATTAAAAGAAAACCCTGATATTTCTATTGTTTGTTTTCTGAAATTTAAAAAAGAAATAAAATATCTCCTTTCTAACTATCCAGTGACCCAAACAGAGTATTAAAGGATTCTGAAAGAGTTGGATGTGCAAACATTCCATCACGAAGAGCTGTATAGGGAAGGTGGCCAAGCATGGCTATTTGAATTGCTGACATCAATTCTCCCCCTTCAATTCCCAGAATAGCTGCACCTAGTATCTGGTCGTTCTTTTTGTCAACAATGGCTTTCATTAAACCTTTTGTTTCATCCGTTTCTATAGCTCGTGCTACCCAGCTCATAGGTATTTTGGCTACCTGGTAATCATATCCTTGATCCCTTGCTTGTTTTTCATTCATACCTATACGTCCCAGTTGAGGGTCAATAAATACCACATAAGGTAAAATTCTGTTGGAGATATTGGCATTACCACCTGCAAGGATATTCCTGAGGAGAATCATATGGTCATCATATGATACGTGTGTAAAAGCAGGTCCGCCTTTCACATCTCCTATGGCATATATGCCGGGAACAGTGGTTTCCAACTGGTCATTAACCGGTATGAAGCCTTTCTTGTCTAAAGTTATTCCCGTGGCTTCGGGATTCAAAAAACTAGTATTCGGGACCCTTCCTGTTGCTACCAGCAGGTCGCTTCCTTCAATGGTCTGTTCTGTTTCATTTTCTCTAACTGTCAAAACTATTTTACCATTAGCTGGCTTATTAATTTTGGTTGTAGTTGTATTCAGGATTATTTGCAATCCTTCTTGTTTGAGAATTTTTGCGATTTCCTTTGCTACATCCTTGTCTTCCAGGGGAAGAAGCTGATCATTCCTTTGAATGATGGTCACTTTACTTCCAAACCGGTAGAACATTTGTCCAAACTCCAAGCCAACATATCCGCCGCCAATTATAAGGAGGTGTTCGGGTATTTTTTCAATTTCCATAATGGTGGTTGAGTTAAGAGCCTTAGCACTGTCAAGACCTGATATCGGAGGCTTAGAGGGCCTGGCACCGGTGTCTATAATTATTTTATCTGCCTTTATCCTTTCTTTACCGCCGTTTGAAAGTTCTACTTCTAGTTCTTTTTTCCCTACGAAGCGGGCATTGCCTTCTATAAGGGTAATACCAGAAGTTGAAGTCAATCGTTTCTTGCTTCCATCCCTAAAGCTTTTGACTATTTCATTTTTACGTTTGATTATTTTTGGAAAATCAACAAATACATCGCTAGTATCAACGCCGTAATCCTGTGCTCTATTTATTAGGTGGGCAATCCTGGCAGAAGCAATCATAGTCTTGGTGGGAGTACAGCCAGTATTGATACAGGATCCTCCGACATGTTCACGTTCTACCAGAGCAACCTGTCGACCTGAGTTTGCCAGTGCAAGAGCAAGGGGATTTCCTCCCTGGCCGGAACCTACAATTATGGCATCAAAGAGTTTAAATTCATTATTCATTTCTCTTGTTTTTTCTCCTTTCCGGAATGCAAATCACATCCTTCTTCACGAGTTATTTTTACAATAGTACGTGAAGTATGTGAAGCATATCCTTTAGACTCTCTTTATTTGACTTCATTTTAATAATTTATTTTACCATAAAGCATAATTGTAGAATAGTTTGACTATCATCTTTTCTTTTTGAGTATATCCTTCATTACACTTTTATAGAATTTCCCCAATAAGGCGGCCAATATGGCGCAGCTTTTTTCTTTAGTATGAGTGTAATCATTAAAACGACAGTGTTTTGATAAACTCAAAATATCTTCAAAAATATTATCGATTCCAGTTTGTGAATCTATTAAGCCAATTTCCCGCATGCCGGGTGTGTCTATGATAATGGCCTCATTTGCTAAATCAATTGATTGGCGATTAGTGGTCGTATGCTTTCTCTTACCATCCTTCCTTACATTTTGTGTTTTAGTAAATTATTTGATATAAAAATAAGCAGAGATAAAAACAAGGTAAGGAAGAGAATTGCATAAAATTTGCTTGATCTATGAATAACTATTAATATAGATATAGTAAGTTGACTATTGTTCTAAATCAAAAACTAGAATAAAGAAGGAGGAGTATCATATTATGAAATTTCAGGAATTGGTTAAACAAAGATATAGCGTACGAGCATATAAACCGGATGATGTAGCACAAGATATGATAGATAATATTTTGGAGGCAGCTCGAATGGCTCCTACAGCAGTCAATAGACAAAGCTTCAAACTATTTGTCGTTAAAACTGCCGGTTTTAGAGACGAATTAAAAAAGGTATACCATCGGGAATGGTTTAGTCAAGCTCCTTATGTAATAGCTGTTTGCGGGATTCCGGAAGAGAATTGGGTTCGTAAGGATGGGAAAAATTATGTTGATGTAGATTCGGCTATTGTAATGGATCATATAATTCTTGCGGCTACAGATTTGGGGCTCGGTACTTGCTGGATTGGTGCTTTTGACCCTATTGCAGCGAAGGAATTTCTTGATCTTCCTTCAGGAATGGAGCCTATTGCTTTTACACCAATCGGATATCCGGCAGATAGTCCAGGAATAAAAAGACGTAAGGCTATTGATAAATTGGTTCATTATATAGAATAAAGAAATTTTGTGATGTAATTATGTGGACAGATCTTGCAATAGAGAGATTATCGGCCATCCTAAAATCAAATAATCAGGGGATATCTGAATGGGCTATCCCCTGTAATAAAATTTCAATGCGATATTGATGAAATTTTGTTGTGTTACCACTAAATTCATATTTGTTTTAAATCCGAATGGGGTAAGAATACATTTTTTTTAAAATATAAAATAGAAATAGTTATTTTCAAAAACCTTAACAATGGGGAAGGTTGGGTGAATAAGATAGGAATAAACGGGGTTATGTCTTGATTATGATAAGTCAAATTTTTTATAAGAGAGTATATGGAATGAAAGAGTTCTATCATGTTTTAGAAGAAGCAGTGAATAGTTTTCCCATTCTTAGAAAAGCGAGAAAAAAGAGTATTCTATCTAAACAGTTCCAGGAAAGAATTATGTTAGCTGTAAGTGAAGTGAATGGTTGTGAAATGTGTTCTTATTATCATACCAAGGAAGCACTTAAGTCAGGTATGTCGGAAACAGAGATACAGAATATGCTGCAGGGAGAATTGGGAGAAATTCCTGAGGAAGAGTCTGTTGCTATCTTTTTTGCCCAGCATTATGCTGAATCATCTGCAAATCCGGATACGGAAGCATGGAAACGTGTCGTCAAAATCTACGGAGAAGAAAAAGCAGAAGCCATACTTGCTTATATCAAAGTAATTATGATGGGAAATGTCTATGGATTAGCAACAGGGTCATTAATGAATCGTTTTAAAGGAGTACAAGTTAATAAAAAAAGTACTATTGGACTTGAACTGTCTACAATATTAAGTGTTATCGTTCTTTTTCCCCTTCTGTTTGTTAAAAAAGGTATAACGGTATTTTTTTTGCAAAAAACTAAATAGGGGGTGAAACAGAAAATTGCCCATCTGTTTGTCCTCCTGATAACAAAGAACACGGGCAATCTTGACAAATCAAGGTAGGTCTGTGAATATGTTAATATTAGACTATAAAAAAGAGGAATAGTTTTGGCAGATTAAAAGCAAATTTAATCGAATCATTCCAGGTGATTGAATTATTTAGCTAAAACTAACTTGTTATTTAGAAAAACAGATAAGGGGTTCAATAAATAGGTTGATAAAGTTAAAGGTATCTCACTGGACGAAGAAGGGACATCTACTGAGTCAGAATTGACTTCTTCAGTAACCATCCATGTCGGTCCCTTTACTACTATTATTGAAAAGGCTTATCATGCAGCTAAATAGCTAGGAAATCTAATTAGTTATTTAATATAAGGTTTGAGTAGAATAAAAAGAGAGGCAGTGGATTATCTGTCTCTCTTTTTATTTAACCATTACCACCTTCAAAGAAGGTAGTTTCTTGTGGTTAAATAAAATCTTTTACCATAAAGGTAAAGCAAAGATAACTGAGCTTTTTTACATTAAATCCTAAATAGATGAAAAAATAGCTTAGATATCAAGAGGAGAGAACAGAGATAGAACTGTCTAATAAAAACCTAAGCCTCTTTTAGAGGCTTCTTAAAAAGCCACCCGTTTTCGGGTGCGGTATTTACTCTACTCAAGAGAGCCTTAATTGAGAGTAAATTACGGGGAAAATCGGTTTCTTAAAACACAAGGAAAGAAAATTTAATGAATAAATATTGAGCTTATATTCTATCAGTCAAAAAAGATATGTGAGAATATTTTTTATTATCATTGCCTGTACACTCATGTTGAACCTAACAGCTTGCCAGGGTCAACAAAAAAAGCGATATGAAGCTCAGTTTCTATTGTTATTTGATACAGTTACCCAGATTGTGGCATATATGGATAGCAAAGAGGAATTTACCGAGCAGGTAAATCAGATATATGATGATTTAGAGGAATATCATAAGTTATACGATATTTACAATGAGTATGAAGGCTTTGTAAATATTAAACTAATCAATGATAAGGCCGGAGAAGAACCGTTAAAGGTTGATAGACGAATCATTGATTTACTTCGATTTGCTAAAGATGTCTATAACAAGACAAATGGAAAAGTGAATGTCGCACTTGGTTCTGTTCTATCTATATGGCATCATTATCGGGAAATGGGTACCCAGGACCCGGATAATGCTAAGTTACCGCCAATAGATTTACTTAAAGAAGCAGCCCGACACACTGACATTAACAAAGTCATTATTAATAAACAGGCATCTACTGTATTTCTTGAAGATCCCGAGATGAGTCTTGATGTTGGTGCGATTGCTAAAGGATATGCCATAGAGCAGGTAAGCCAGAGGGCAATCAAAAGAGGATTTACTGCTGGGCTAATTAGTGTGGGAGGGAATGTTAAAGTAATTGGGAGAAAAAGTCCAAATGGAGAACCTTGGAATGTGGAAATACAAAATCCTGGACCTTCCGTTGAAAACTCAAACCTGCATATAGTTCATCTAATGGACCAGTCTCTGGTCACTAGTGGAAATTATAGTCGTTATTATACGGTAAATGGGAAAAAGTATCACCATATCATTAATCCAGAAACTCTATATCCTGCAGAGTATTATACCGCTATCACTATTGTATGCGAAGATTCGGGTGAGGCCGACGCTTTATCAACCGCAATTTATAATATGCCGTTCCAAGAAGGATTAAAATTAATCGAAAGTTTATTTGATACAGAAGCTTTTTGGGTATTAGCGAACGGTGAGCAAAGATTCAGTTCAGGTTTTCGGGAATTGTTGGCGGAATAGGCTAATAATTAGGTAATTTTTTTAGCATTTCATAAAGGAATATGTAAGACAATACTTTCAAAAACTTTTTAGATGTTTATTGTATAATAGGAGAGAAAGAACAATAACTGATCTAAAATAAGAATATATTGGAAGTGTTGGCTACAGCAACTTCATATAAAAGGAATTATATGCAATTAAAGTAAAATATAGGAAAGGCATAGTGGATGGAAGATGTTTATCGGCAACTCAAGAAAGACAACCAGATAAAAAAATTCTGTTATTATGGATTTTTAAAAAATCTGAGATTTTTTGAGCCCTATCTCTATATTTATCTGTTACAGGTTGTTCAATTAAATTTATTTCAGATTGGTCTTTTGCTTTCCCTGCGGGAGCTCACAACTTATGTCTTTGAAATACCTTCCGGGGTTTTTGCTGATCAATATGGCAAAAAGAATGAACTGGTGCTCTGTTTTGTCTTTTATATCGTATCTTTTTTTCTTTTTTATGTTGGCAGCCAGTATCTGATTATCATTTTTGCCATGTTTTTCTTTGGCTTAGGAGAAGCTTTTCGATCAGGTACCCATAAGGCAATGATTTATTCCTATTTAGAACAGAAAGGGTATTTTAAATATAAAACTTTTGTCTATGGACGAACACGCTCTTATTCTCTTATAGGCTCATCTCTTTCAGCTTTTATTGCCATTTTTCTAATCATTCAGTTTCCCAGGATAAGAACAATTTTCCTGTTTAGCATTATTCCATATTTAGTTGATTTTTTATTAATTCTGTCCTATCCATCTAGTTTGAACGAGAGCCTTGAAACAAAGTTCAGTCTTAAAAAACTTATTCTTTTTAGTATTAAGCAATTTAAAAATATGTTTTCTCATTCTATGTTAAAAAAACTTATTCTTAGTTCCTCTCTTTTTGATTCTATCTTTAAAAGCTTGAAAGACTATATTCAGCCTATTTTAAGTAATCTTATTTTAGTTTCCGGTATTTATGTCATCGAGTCAATTAATGCAGAAACACAACTGAAAATAATTTTGGGTGTTATCTATGGTGTAATCTATATATTTAGTGCCGGGGTTTCCAGGAATATCTATCGCTTAAACCAGTGGTGGCCTTCGGATCAATTAATGGACATAACTTTTGAAATTTTTGGAATTATATTTTTTGTACTGGCATTGGCCATTAAAACCAGGCTAATGTTTGTTGTCATTGTATTTTATCTAGTGCTTTATTTATTAAAGGACGGCAGACGTCCTTTAGTAGTAGATGTATTCGGTGATTACATGAAAAGAAATGAACGGGCTACTGTAATGTCTATAGAAAGCCAGAGTCGTTCCCTTTTGATGGTTATCCTGGCACCAATTTTTGGTTTTATTGCCCATCGTTTCAGCATTGCTGTTCTATTTTTCCTGATAGGAGTCTTTATATTAGTCTTTAACCGATTTTTAAAAGTCAAGGATAAGTTATAACGACTGGCTATTCTTTAAAGAAAATCAATAATTATGCTATTTAATCAAAATAATCAATTTTAATTTCCATAGTTGAAATTACCACATGCTGCCTCATCCTCATATATTCAGGAAGGAGATATAATAAATATTTTATGAATCCTGCTTTCAGGCTCATTTTTGGATTAGCAAAGATTTTTAATTGAAAAAAGGATTTCAGTGTTTTATACTATTAGATAGTCATTTCAAATAAGGATTGATTTATTTAACCATGAAAAACCACCTTCTTAGAAGGTGGCAATGGTTAAATACAGGTTTTACCATAAAAATATCTAGATAATCCATATGATCATTTTTCATATGATATCTAAAAGAGTTATATTACTTGTAAATATTCAGTTAAAATAGTAGAAAAAGGTTAACTAAAAGTAAACAGAGAATTACCCCCTTTTAGGGGTTCTTAAAGCCACCTGCTTTGCGGGTGCGATATTTACTATATGTAAAATAAGATACTAAAATTAGTATAAATAAAAAAGAATAGGAGAAAAAAATGAAAAAAGCAGATGTGGTTATATTAGGAGGACTTTCTGGAATAACAGCAGGTATCAGTTGTCGCCGTCATTATCCTGATAAAAAAGTGGTTTTGATAAGAAAAGAGGGTACAGTACTTATACCTTGTGGTATACCTTATATATTTGGAACTGTGGGTGGTCCGGAAAATAATGTTATTCCTGATGGGTTATTAGAAAATAATGGAATTGAATTAATTACTGATGAGGCAGTAGACCTGGATCGTGATAAAAAAATTGTTTACCTAAAAGATAATGAAGAAATAGAGTATGATAAATTGGTATTTGCTACTGGCTCTAATCCCATGGTTCCTCCTATCCCGGGAGTAGAAAAAGATAATGTTTTCCCGGTAAAAAAAGAATTTGATTATTTGAAAAAAGTATTACAAAAAATGAATGGAGTAGAAGATATTGTTATTATCGGAGGAGGGTTTATTGGTGTAGAATTTGCTGATGAGTGTCGAAAAAGGAAAGGTGTTAATGTAACTGTTGTAGAGATGCAGAGTCATTGTTTACAATTGGCTATGGATGATGATTATTGCGATGAGGCAACGCAGGTACTGGAGAAAACAGGGGTAAAAGTTCTAACTGATGAGAGGGTAGTATCCATAGATGGAGGAGAGTCTGTAGAATCAGTTAAATTGGCCAGTGGTAAAGAGCTTAAAGCAGACTTGGTTATTTTGGGGATTGGCTGTGTTCCCAACAGTGAGCTGGCAGAAAAGGCTGGCTTGGAACTGGGATTCAGAAAAGGTATAAAAGTGGATAGATTTATGCGCAGTTATACAGACCCAAACATCTTTGCTTGTGGTGATTGCTGTACAAAAGAATCGTTTTTTGATGGTAAACCTTCAGGGGTAATGCTAGCATCTGTTGCTACATCTGAAGCACGAATTGCTGGTGCTAATTTATTTTCCCCTGTTCATCATAATTGTGGAGTCATTAGTGTGTTTGCTACTATTATCAATGGTCAAGCCTTTGGTGTTGCAGGCTTAACAGAAAGAGAAGCCAGGAATAATAATATGGAAATTGTAGTTGGTAAAGCCGAAGCACCAGATACACATCCTGGCGGTATGCCTCAGTCAACCTTATTAAAAGTTAAATTAATATTTGCTAAAGACACTGGTTCTATTCTTGGTGGAGCAGTTTCTGGTGGCAAGTCCACAGGAGAAATGATTAATGTACTCAGTGCCTGCATTCTTCATAGAATGACGGCAAGTGATATTGTAATGTTCCAGATGGG
>CAZAJW010000041.1:0-11636 GCA_964485485.1 uncultured Atribacterota bacterium
TGGCAAATTCTACCATATAGTGTTTTAAGCCTTTCACACCAAGATAGTGTACTAAACTAGCACCACGATGATTACCCAGCCCTACAGATAGTAACTTGTGTAGACCGCTTTCAATTTCACCCTTGAAAGCTGTGTGAACCTTTACACGATTAACCGCGATCACTCCATCTGCCTGATAGGCAATCTTATCGAAGTGGACTGGTAAACCATTCTCTAAATAATCGATTTCAACTGTCTCCATTGTTGCTTTTATAGGCACACCCATACTCTTTTCAGTAATACCATAATGCTCTAATACTCTTCGTTGGCCTTCGGCTGTCGCTCCCCCATGAGAACCCATTGATGTTACAATAAAAGGTTCTCCTTTTACTTCTTTAACTTCATTAATAACTGATTTAAGTATTTCAACGATCCTATCAATTCCGCGACTACCTGCAGTAATAGCAATCTTCATACCTGGTTTTATTTTTTTATCTAAACCAATACGATAAAATTCCTTTTTTATCTCTCCGGTAATGTCTTCTAAATACTTCTCATCAAATTGCCGTTTTATTTTTAGAAGGGGAATATTTTTATCCATCGTTAACTCCAAATATTTATTTCGAATTTATTATTCTTAAGATTCATAAGCTAATTCAATACCAAAATCTATCGCTTTTTTATTCATATCTAATATCCTGGGAGACAATAAATCAGTTATAGCTTTTTCTAGGGCCTTATAAGTAATAAGTTTAGTCCTTCCAACAACAAACCCTAACATAATCATATTTGAAACTCGTTTTTCGTTAAAATCCTCAATTGCTCTTTTATTAAATTCTTCCGAATAATGAGTAATATTCTTAGTCAGGTTGCCCGCCTTTACTAGATCTTTATCTGTGATCAGGATGCCTCCTTCTTTCAAATCGTCAATATGCTGATCAAATGCCTTTTGGGCAATTGCAATCAAAATATCAGGTTTGTTTACAATAGGGTAAATAATTTCTTTTTCTGACACGATTATTTCAGTACAAACATCCCCACCGCGCATATCCGAACCATAAGTCTGGGTCTGAACAGCATATAAATTATCATACACTGAAGCAGCTCTCCCTAAGATTATGCTGGCTAATACAACGCCTTGCCCGCCAATACCAGATAGCCTAACTCCTCTTTCAGACATCATGATACAGCCTCCTTCCTGAGTCTCTTAATTTCCTGAGTCAACTCAGGAACTTCCTTATCCTCAATAAATTCACCCACAACAATCTTATCTTTAAGTTTATCAGGAGATAGTTTTTTTGCCTTTCTTACATTAATTGAACAATTCTTATAATCCATCAACATATCCACAGCATTGTTTCTTTTCCCAATGACTTTCCCATATTGGACAGGACACTGTGAAATAATTTCTATAAATGAAAAACCTGGATGAAGAATCGCTTTTGCAATAGATTTTCTAAGCTGTCTGGCTTGAAAAGTAGTCCATCTGGCAGCCATTGTAGCACCTGCAGAAATTGCAACCTGACTTAAATCAAATGGTCGTTCAACACTTCCATAGGGAGTTGTAGTTGTTTTTGAATGATAAGGAGTAGACGGTGCCACTTGACCCCCAGTCATACCATAAATTTGATTATTTACACAAATCATCGTTAAATCTATATTTCTTCGACATGCATGAATAAAGTGGTTGCCTCCAATAGCACTGGTATCACCGTCACCGGCAGTAACAATTACTTTCACGTTAGGAGTAGCTAACTTAAGACCAGTGGCAAATGCAATTGCTCGGCCATGAGTTACATGTAAAACGTCAGTATTGTAAGAAGGACTAGGTATCCATCCTGAACAACCTATTCCCGAGACAAAAGCAAATTTATCAAAATCCATTGCTAGATCTTCTATAGCCCACAAAATGGCCTGAGAGATAATTCCGTTACCACATCCTGGACATGTTGTATAATTAATTGGTCCTCTAAAATACTTCTGTAATGGATGATTCATTTTCTTTTCCATTAGATAACCTCCTTAATTTTCTCTAAAATTTCTTCCGGATCATAGAGCGTTCCTAGAACCTTAGGAGGTAAAGAAATTACTTTACAATACTCACAAGCTGCTGACTTCACAAAAGGAAATAATTGCCCTAAATTATTCTCGCATACAATGATAGTTTTAACCTTTCTCGACAATTTTTCTACCTCTTCTTCCGGGAATGGCCACACAGTAATAGGTCTAAAACTACCTACTTTTATTCCAGATCTTCTCGCTTTTCTTACTGTTTCAAGAACAGCTCTTGAAGTTAGTCCATATGAAAATATAGCCACTTCTGAATCATCTATTTCGTGTTCATTAATCTCAGTGATTTCTTCTTTATGTTTTAATATCTTATTAGTTAATTTTTTGATCGCATTATCCATAATCTTTGGGTCTGAAACATTACGAAAACCGTCTTCCTTGTGTGTTGAACCTGTGATATTTGCCTTTAACCCTTTACCGAATACCGGCATCGGAGCAACCTCTTCATCTAGAAATATCTTTTGATGAATCCCCTGGTAATGGTCTAGTTTTTTTCTTTCTGAAATAACAAGCTCTTCTGGCAGAGGAAATGCTACTTTTTCCCTCATATGTCCCACTAAGCTATCTGATAAAACAAAAACCGGTGTCCTAAACTGTTCTGCTAAATTGAAGGCTTTTATGGTAAAATCAAACATTTCTTGAGGTGAAGCGGGTGCTAATGCAATAATTTGATAATCTCCCTGAGATCCAAATTTTGATTGAAGAATATCCCCTTGTAAATGAACACTTGGACTACCTGTAGAAGGAGCTCCTCTTTGCACATTTACAATCACACAGGGAGTTTCTGTTGCTACTGCTAAGCCAATATTTTCCTGCATTAAACTGATTCCCGGTCCTGAAGTAGCTGTCATTGATTTGGCCCCACCCCAGGAGGCACCAATAATATTTGCAATAGCTGCAATTTCATCTTCTGTTTGAATAAAGGTTCCATCTACTTCAAACATTCTTCCCGATAAATGATGGGCAATTTCGGATGCAGGTGTAATAGGATAACCAGCAAAAAAATTGCATCCCGCCACAATAGCGCCTTCAGCGCAGGCAATATTACCTTGTAAAAAATCAGTTTTTTGAATTTTTGAATTATTTATCATCTTTCTTCACCACCACTGCAAAATCTGGGCAATAAATCATACAATTTTCACATAAAATGCATTTACTTTCATCTATCATCATGGGATAAGGAACCCCTATTTGATTCAAATTTTTTGTAAATGCTAATATATTTTTAGGGCAGACTGAAATACAGATGCCACAACCCTTACAAGCTTCTTTATCAATGTAGACCATTTACATTCCCCCTGGATACTTATGTTCAAATTTTAATTATTTTATCTCTTTAATTATTAAAGGAATCTCATCTAACATCTTCGCCACTCTTACGCCTGCTAATTGCAAAGAATCTGTTTTACTCTTGGCACTCCCTTTTCCGCCTTCGATGATTGCACCTGCATGACCCATACGCTTACCCGAAGGAGCAGAAGCACCCGCAATATAAGCAATGACGGTTTTTCTCATTTCTTTCTTTATAAACTCTGCAGCTTCTTCTTCCTGGCTTCCCCCTACTTCTCCAATTAAGACAACTGCCTTCGTTTCATCATCTTCATTAAATAACTTTAGAATATCTACCAAGTTTGTACCTGCTACCATATCTGCACCCATTCCAACGACAGTACTCTGGCCTATTCCTTTTGAACAAAGATTAGCAGCCACTTCGTAAGCGAGAGTTCCACTGCGAGAGATAATACCTATATCTCCTGAACAAAACATATTAGCTGGTAGGATCCCAATTTTACATTGACCAGGAACAATAATTCCTGGAGTTGTAGGACCTATCAATAAAGCTCCTTTTTTCTCAGCATAAGCTTTAATAAACATTTCATCGTGTACAGGTGTATGTTCTGTGATTAATACAACTATCTTAATCCCGGCATCGATTGCCTCAATAACTGAATCCTTAGCCACTCTTGCTGGTACAAATAACACTGATAAGTCTATCTGAAAATTTAAAGTTGCTTCTTTAGCTGTGTCAAAAACGGGAATACCGGATATTTCTGTTCTTCCTTTGCCGGGGGTTACACCTGCAACTATTTGGGTGCCTTCCTTTAACATATAATCGGTTTGGGTTCTTCCTATTTTCCCAGTAATTCCCTGAACTAAAACTCTAGTATTTTTGTCAACAAGTATACTCATTATTCTTTACCCCCAATTATCTCGGCTAAATATCTGACTGCTCCCTGGGTATCAGATGATTTATAAACATATACTCCTGCTTCCTCAAATATCTTCCAGGTTTCTTCCTGTTTATTACCCAAAGCTTTTGCTACAACAGGTATCTTTAGTTTCTTATCTCTAATAACTTTAGCAACTCCTTTGGCACCTTCATGAATTGGATTAATCCCTCCATACAAATTTATAAAAATAGCTTTTAAATCGTTTTCCTCTAAAATTATTTCCATACAATCTTCCATTAATTCAGCCGTAATCCCACCACCTGTTTCTAGAAAATTTGCTGGTGACAAACCAGGAATGGTCTTAATTGTATCCATTGTAGCCATCGCAAGGCCTGCACCACTACAAATGAGACCAATATTCCCATCTAATTGAACATAAGTTGCACCTTTTTTATTAAATCTAATAGTTCTAGGACTCATTCCATCATATTTTTTCTTTTCCAATAAGGGGTGACGAAACAGGGCTGAATCATCTATTTGGAAAACTGCATCTGCACACAAAACATCATCATCATTTGTGATAACAAGAGGATTGATTTCGGCTATAATACCATCATATTTGATAAATACTTTATAAAGACTTTCTATAATTTGACTAACATTGAGCAGAATTTTTCCGTGAAGACCAAGTTTTTTTACAAAATCAATTATTTGAAAAGTATAAATAGGACTGAGGGGATCACACTTTAAAGAAAAAATCTTATCTGGGCTTTTTTCAGCTATCTCTTCAATATTTATTCCTCCCTCAGAGCTTAACATAATTACCGGGCATCCTTTTGTCCTATCGATAGTTATCCCACAATAAAATTCATGTTTAATATCTAATTTCTTTTCCACTAAGACTTCAGAAGCCTGATAACCTTTTATATCTTTACTCAAAATTTCACGAGCAGCCTGTTCTACTTCTTCTAAAGATTCAGCAATTTTGATTCCTCCGGCCTTTCCTCTGCCTCCTACTAAAACTTGCGCTTTAATAACAACCGGTAACCCTACTTCCTTGCCAATATCTCTTGCTTTGGAATCATTCTTTGCTACTTTTCCAGGAGGAACTGCAATACCAAACTGTTTAAACATCTCTTTTGCTTCATATTCTTGAATGCGCATTAATTACCTCCGGTAACTTTGTGTTTTTCATTTTCATTATTATTTTTTTCTCTTACCTTACGGGTTACCACAAGATCTGCATGTTGCCCTAATACATCAGAAAAAATCACCTGTCCAACTTCTACCGGCGCTTCGACAATAAGTTCATGTGTTTTCTGAGCAACTTGTTTCATATATTTCTTTGGAATCGGTTTATTTGTTTTAACGCTAACCAGCTGATAGTCTCCATTTTTACATTTCACAGAACCTGTAAAAGTTCTTAAGGGATTTTTGATCTCATTCTTAATAAACTCTTCGCCTTTTTTACATTGAGCACCCTCGATATGCATTATTTTCTGACCATCATACTCTGCTGTGATACGACAGCTATTTGGGCAAACAATACAAATAAATTCTTTCTTCATTAGTTCAACTCCACCTTCAGATGTTTAATATCAATAAGTTCAGAAGAGGTTAGCTTAATTCTGATCATTTCGGCAGGATTAACCCGGATAAAGGATTTCTTTTTAATAACACGACTATCGTTAGTAAAAACTATTTGCTTTTTTTTACCAGGCTTTTTAACTCTAAAGGAAAAAACAGTATCATCTAAATATTGAATGCGTTGTGGTAACACATATCGCAATCCTTCGCCTATCTCAATGACAATGTCGTTTTTTGGTTTTAGGAAACTAGATAGATATTTCTCTACTCCGCAGGCAATATGTTCTGCTTCCAGAGAAACATTATCAACTATATCGTGTACCTGTAGAACATTCCCACAGGCAAATATCCCATTGATTGTAGTTTGACCATATTCGTCTACTAATGCACCGCCGGTTAAGGGATCCAGCTGTATGCCTGCCATTTTGCTTAACTCATTCTCTGGAATAAGACCTACAGATAAAAGCAAAGTATCACAAGATACCTCCTGACAGGTTGATAAGTTAACTTTCCCATGATAGTCTACTTCGGCCATAGTAATCGCTTCTATCCTTTTATTTCCTTTTATGTCAACAACTGTATGGGTAAGATAAAGGGGAATATCATAATCAGACAGGCATTGATTAAAATTGCGCGGCAAACCACTTCCATAGGGTAGTAATTCTAAAACCATTTTGACTGTAGCCCCTTCTAACATTAATCGGCGTGCCATAATTAAACCAATATCCCCAGAACCAAGTATCACCACTTCCTTACCAATCATATAATTATGAATATTTATTAGGTTCTGAGCCACACCTGCAGTATAAATCCCTGCAGGTCTGGTACCAGGAATTCCAATCGCCCCTCTGGTTCTTTCTCTACAACCCATTGCCAGGATAATTGATTTTGCTTGATATTTTTTTAATCCTGATTTGTTTACTACTGTTAAAACTTTGTGATTTGTTATATCAATTACCATGCTATTGAGAAGATATGGTATTTTTTGTTTTTCTACCTGGTCTATATACTTCTGGGCGTATTCGGGGCCAGTATAAGAATGTTGAAACTTAATTAATCCAAAACCATCATGAATACATTGTTTTAAAATTCCACCCAGGGCTGATTCTCTTTCAATAATAAGAATATCCTCTATCCCTTTTTCTCTACAAGCAACAGCAGCAGCCAATCCGGCTGCTCCTCCACCAATAATTACAACATCTTTTTTAATCATAAAGCTGGCTCTCCATTACTACGATTCCCGGTAAGCATATAAGATTCTACTCCTCTTAAAAGAAAATCATCCCAGTCATAGTTATATTTCTCTTTTAATAATTCCATAATCCTGGTCTGACAATATCCTCCCTGACATCGCCCCATCATGGCTCGTGAACGATATTTAATAGAAATGAGGCTCCTAGCCCCTAACGGATTATCTATCGCCTCTAATATTTCTTTTTTAGTTACTTGCTCACATCGGCAGATAACTTCCCCGTAATTAGAATCTTGTTCGACAAGTTTTCTTTTTGTCTCCTCATCCTGCTCTTCAAAACGAAGAATTCCTTTTCTATGAGGATTAAAATTAGGATTAGAAGATAATTTTTCTTTTTTATCAATCATTGCAACTACTTCTTTAGCAATAGGATAAGCAGCGGTTAATCCGGGTGATTCTATGCCAATTAAGTTAATCATGTTAGTTGCTTCTTCAGCTTCTTCTATTACATAATCCCGGTATCCTCCCTGTGATGGAGGTGTCTGTTTAGCTCTAATTCCGGCATAATTCCTGATAAAAAATTTTGGAGAAATAGCCGGTAAAAACTCTTGGGCTTCTTTGCATAATTTTGAAAGTACTTCCATTGTTACGGCATAGTTGTTACGTTTATCAATATCAATATATTCATTGCTTGGACCTATTAAAACATTTCCATCAACTGTTGGGGTAAGATGAATTCCTAGACCACCTTCTTCAATATGAGGAACAGGGTAAATTAAATGATTCATCAGAGATGAGGCATTTTTATCAAGAACATAATACTCGCCTCTGCAGGGGTAAATACGATAGCGTTCAATACCAGCCATTCTGGCAATCTTATCACAGTACACACCAGTACTATTTATAAGATAATTTGTTAGAAATTGTTTATTCGAGGTAGTTAGGAGAAATTCACCATTGGCTTTCTTTTCAATACTCTCTACTTTGGCATTAAGGTAAAATTGAACACCATTTCTTAGAGCATTTTCTGCCAAGGCAATGGTATAAATATAGGGAGAGGTAATTGCTGTTTCTGGGGATAAAAGAGCTGCTACACCTCGTACATTGGGTTCTAATTTCTTAATTTCTTGTTCACTAATAATATCCAGGTTTTTTACACCATTGTGGTCACCCTGTTTTTTTAGTTTTTTTAAGCCTGTAATTTCACGATTATTTTTGGCAACAACTAATTTCCCAGTCTTTTTAAAAGGTACATCTAATTCTTGAGCAATACGACTAAATGCCTGGTTACCTTCTACGCAGTATTTTGCCATCAGTGTTCCGGTTTTATTATTAAAACCCGCATGAATTACCCCGCTATTACGGCAACTAGATCCCCATCCTACATCGCTTTCTTTCTCCAATACGGCAACTTTTATTTTGAATCGGGATAATTCGCGGGCAATGGAACAGCCTACAACGCCTGCGCCAATAATAATGACATCAAAATGATTATCTGTGTTTTTATTCATTACTGTTTCCTTGCTATATCAAAATTACTTTATCTATACTGCTTTATTAACAAAAGTTTTTAAAGAATGCTTGATTTATTTATATATTTATAATTTTTAGAATTGTTGTTAATTAATTCAACTTATTTTTCTGATTTTATTTCATTAATAGTTGATTCTTTTGCTCTCTCTAAATGTCTAATTAAATTACTTAACACTAGTTTCTCATTTTTTCTTTGTATGGCATTTATAATTGCTATGTGCTCTTCAATGGATTGAGCAAAAGAATGATTATCCAATGAAAAACCACGCAGCCAATGTACTTTTTCCTGAATAGAGACCAATAACTTAATTAACATTTGGTTGTTACAATGTTGGACTAATAAATCATGAAATTCTTTGTCTAAAGATAAATATTGTAAACGAACAGTTTTTTCAGATGATTCTAATTTAAATCGTTCAAATTTTGTGGCTATTTGGTTTAATTTGTCAATTGATATGTTTTTCAAAGATTTTTGAATTGCAAGAGATTCGAGCGTTTCTCTTATTTCAAAAATGTCTTCTACTTCTTTTTCTGAGAGAGAAATTACCTTAGCACCTTTTCTGGGTAAAATTTTAATAAAACCATCTCTTTCCAGCTGATTAAATGCCTCTCTAATTGGGGCACGACTAATTTCCATAGCATCTGCTAATTCCTGTTCTCTTAACCAGCTTCCGGGCTTTATATTTCCTTGAATGATTTGTTTTTTTATATTTTCATAAGCAATTTCTTTAATTGAAGATGGGCATTCTAAAGTCTTAAAATGTTCTTTCATTTTTTATTCATCCTTATTCGTAATTATGAAATAAGTTAAATTTATTTTAAATCGTATACTGTAGATTGTCAACAATCTACAAGAATATTTTTAATAAAATTTTAAAGTTTAGCTTTTTTGAATGATTTGAAAACTGAAAAAAACTGAAAAATATGAGATGTTTAAGTTTATAGTTTATAAAGATTCAATATAGGTTAGGGTTAGAACCTTTTGAGGGATTCTATATCTATAAAACTATTTTTCTAATATTTCTTACATCCCAAGATAAGCTTTTTTTACCTCATCTGAATCCAGTAACTCTTTAGATGTCCCTGATTGCACTATTTTACCGGTTTGAATAACATATCCTCTATTGGCGATCTCCAATGCTTCTTGCACTTTCTGCTCCACCAGCAATACTGTCGTCCCTCGTTGGTTAATCCTAACAATTGTCTCCATAACAGTCTCAACCAATGAAGGCATTAAGCCTAATGATAGTTCATCCAACATCAAAAGCTCAGGATTAGACATTAAGCCTCTGGCAATGGCCAGCATTTGTTGTTCTCCTCCACTTAGGGTTTCTGCAATTTGTTTTTTTCTTTCTTCTAGAATAGGGAAAAGCTCTAGAATTTCTTCTTTTCTTCTCTCAACCTCATCACGGTCATTTTCAATATATGCCCCTAATTCTAAATTTTCCCCTACTGTTAATTTGGCAAATAATCTCCTGCCTTCCGGTATATAGCTGATCCCTTTCCGGATAGTCATATTTGCTGGAAGATGAGAAATGTCTTTACCTTTAAATATTATCGTTCCTGATTTTGGATGAATTAAACCGGCAATTGTTTTCATGATAGTACTTTTACCAGCACCGTTTGCTCCTACAATGGAAACAAGCTCTTTTTCTTTTACTTCAAACGAGATACCAAAAATAACCGGAACATTATCATAAGCACAATAAATATTATCAACTTTTAGTATAGTTTTAGACATGTTTTTCTCCCTCTTTAACTGCTGTTTGAAACTTCTTGCTGTATTTTTTTCCTAAATAAGCCTCAATTACACGTTCATTTTGTATAATGGCTTCAGGATGGCCTTCAGCTATTTTTATTCCCCCCTCAACGACAACGACCTTATCTGCAATTGGCATAATTGCTTCCATAATATGCTCAACAACTAAAAAAGTAATACCTTTACTCCTTAAATTCTTAATTAAGTTAACTGATTCATTGACTTCGGTAGAAGTGAGACCGGCCATACATTCATCCAGCATTAACAATTTTGGACCTGTTGCCAACGCTCTGGCCAACTCAACCCGCTTCTTCAGCCCAATAGCAAGATCACCTGCCCGTACATTTTTTATTTTCGATAAATAACAAAGATCTATACATTGTTCTGCAATTTCACTGGCTTTTTCCGTATTTTTTTCTCTTAGGTAAGCTCCAATTAACACATTATCAAACACAGACATTTCTTTTAGTGAATGAACAATCTGGAATGTACGAACCGCACCCAGGCGAGCTACCTTATGAGGGGATAACATAGTTATGTCAGAACCATCAAAAATAATTTGACCATTACTGGGTTGATATATACCGGTTATGCAATTAAAAAGCGTGGTCTTACCTGCGCCATTAGGGCCAATTAACCCCACAATATTACCTTCTTCTACATCAAAGGAAACTTTATTGTTAGCTACCAGGGAACCAAATTTTTTAGTTATTTCATGTACTTCTAATAATGACAATTTGATTTTACCCCCTTAATTATTAATATCAGATTCAGATGAAATGATTGTTCTGGTTTTTTTATAATTAATATATTCATTAACTAATCCCATAATTCCCTTAGGTTGTCTCACCATAATTAAAATAATAAGTAAGCCAAATAACATTAAATCAATACCACTTCCCAGACCACCCCACAAAACACGTGTATATTCCTGCAGGGGGATTAAAATCATGGCACCTAATAATGGTCCATAAAAAGTACCGGCACCTCCCAATATTGTTACCAATACAAAAACCATGGATACCTGCAATGACATGACCATTGGAGGGTCTACACGTAAATTATACTGGACAAAAAAAGCGCCACAAAAAGCTGCCAAAAACGCAGAAAGTGCCATAGCAGAAAGTTTCACTAAGGTACTATTGATGCCAGTTGCCTCAGCAGTTTCCTGGTCTTCCCTTACCGCCTTCAGGTAATAACCAAATCGGTTTTTTTCAATATAACGAACGGTACTAAAAATGACAACAAATAATATTAACGCACCATAATAATAAGGTATTTTGGTTCTATACCACATAAAATTTTTCCAACCGATATCAACCAAAGGATAATCCAAGCCCAATGC
>CAZAJW010000042.1:0-9938 GCA_964485485.1 uncultured Atribacterota bacterium
GGCTATTTCTTCAACGGTATCTTTATTGGATGTAGTGCTTATCAGTAGCCTTATTTCTTTTAGTTTTTTGAGTTCAGCTATTAATTCATTAAAACCTCCGATAAAGAAATATCCCGAAGCGATATTTATTTTTTCTGAGTAATTTATATAAGACTTAAGCCGCTGTAATAAGGAGTTTGACTGGTTGGAATTGTCTATTATTCTGTTTTGCATTATAGGGCTCCGATTGATGATTTTAAACTATTTTAATTTATATGATTTTTTTCATAAATATCCCTTAAAAATTCATAACCTCTTAATGCATAATGGTCACATATTTCATCTGCTTCTTCTTGATAATCATTTTTATATAGATAATCAACAATTCCTCTAATATGTTCTTGGTTATAGTCTGGAGTGTAATTGTCTAGTATTTTTATAAATATTTTACCAACATATTTCACAGAGTCATTTTTATCTTTTAAAAAATCAAGATACTTAATAAAGCCTGGAGAGTTAAAACCTGTATGGATATAAGTAGCTGACAATAATAGCCATTTTAAATTTTTATCATTAATTTCTGGTAGAAATACCATTAATTTTGATAAGTCAGATGCTATTTCCTTTGATTCATTGCTTAAATTTTTTCCTTTTTTACCCTTAAATTTATTTTCATCAACCCACCTCCAGAATGATATTATCTTGCCTTTTCTTTTTATTAAATCCTTGGTGTCTATTTCTGATCTTTTTTTATTTGATGGGGAATCTTCTAACATCCAAAAATAATTTATTATTGATTTAATATGCTTTTTATCCCATTTGCTTAATATTTTATTAAACAAACTATTTCTATCATTTATATCTAAATCCTCGTTAAGATATTCAATGCAGATATGTTGAGTGAGATGATTCGTTATATAATCATTTTCCAGCTCCTGGTCTATTGCTTTTATATAATTTTCACTCATTAATTCATATAATTCCTTATAAACTTCACTATTGAATAAATATCCCTCCATAAAAGCTGACCATTTTTTATTATCTATTTTGTTAATTTCTATTATTTTAGATTTTACCCATGATTTATCTAAGTAATAATAAAATCTTGGCAAATAAAATCCCAACCATACAAAGCCTTCCAAAATATCATTTCTTAAAATTTCATCATATTTTTTTAAGATTTTTTCCTTCCAATTCTCTTCAATTATCTTGTCGGTTTCAGACTCATAATTATTCATCCTGAATGATAGGTGAATTAATCCTTCAATTAATTTCCCTAATGTAGAATTCAATGCATCATTAACGAAATCTTTTTCAATTTTTTCACTTTCTTTGATTTTGGTATTATCGTTAATGAATATCTTGTCTAAAATCTGAAATATCAATTCCTTAATATACAAAAAATTTTCTTCCGGGAAAGATCTTGAATAGTCCTTGACTCCGGTTTTTATCAAGGTTCCAAATTTACCAATTATCCATAAATGATCAACATTCCAATCATCTCCTTCTATAATATAATTATCATCCCAGAAGTTTTTATCTAAAATAAATTCTGAAATAAAATTAAGGACTTTTCCCCATTCTATTATTTTCCCCTTTTTTAAAACCTCTTCAAAGCCCCAAAGAATTTCATAAACATATAAAAATCCGCAATTTAGAAATGGTAATAAATTATCAGTAAATTTATCTGGTTCCTCTTCAGCAACTAATTTTAGTAAATCTGCCAGTCCTCCAATTGTTGGACCTTTCCAATAATTTACTGCTCTAAAATCTTTTAAATATTGAACTAATCCTTCATTTGGTTTTTTTAGAATTTCTTCCTTATTTAATGGTGAAGGTCCCGGACCCCATTTTGTTGAAGACTCCTTAAACTCTATTTCCTCTTCTTCTTTGGTTATTTCCTTTTGTTGTTCATATAATATAACAAATATAGGGTCATTTTTTACGGCAGAATACCATCTCTGTTTTTTATATGCTTCATAATAATTCCTATATTCTTCTTTAGGATGAGGCTTGTTTGGTACTTTTTCTTCTACAATTTTTATAAGTTTTTCTTTTTCTTCCTTAGAAAATTTTTCAATATTATTTTCTATAATCCCATAAATTTCAGGTTCATAATATTGGTTATTAAAATATAAACCTTCTTTATCGCTATCAATTAATTCCCAGAATATGTCCTTATATTTGTCCCAATTTTTACCTATTACAAATAAAACTATCCTCTTAAATATAAAATATTTATATTCATCGCTTAGAAATTTATTTAATATTATATTTACTTCTTTTTTATTTTTGTTTTCTACTTTTCCTATAATTATATTTGCAACAATTAATGAAATAAGTTGTTTTATATCTAAAACACTTTCAGTTTTATAAAAAAATGATTCTAACCACATATACGATAGGTCTTCATCTCTATTAAACTGTTTTTCTATAATATTTTTTAATTTATCTACGAAACTGAAAATGATACCTATGCTACTTTTTTCTCCTATCTTTTTTGCAATTCCCTTTTTCAAAAAGGTATCGAACATTAAATATTGATCAATAAAAAAATGTGGCTCTTTTTCTTCAGGATTAAAAAATGAAATACTTAGTTTTTCTTCTTCAGTTCTTTTATCCTCTGGTTTACTGATTATAGAACTACGTTTCTTGCTTAATCTAACTTTTTCTTTGCCTTTATATTTATAATCCCATTTTATTTTGGTAATCAAATTAATTATTCTTTCGGTCTTTTGTATATCTTCCTTTTTATTGCTATCAAGAAATTTGGGTAAAAACCTGTCAAGGATTTCAGATCCTGTTAAATTAGTATCAAAACGTGAATCAAGCCAGATAGTTATTAAATCTATTGTCTCATTATTTATTTTATCATTTGGGATATTGCAGAGAATTTTAACAAAGTACCACCATGTGCGATAATTATCTAAAACCTTTTTATGTTTAACATGAAAATTCGTAACATCTTTTATTATTTTTAACAATTCACCAATAAATCTTTCATTACCAGGTTGCTTTACTTGATTTGAAACTTTTTCTAAATAAGGAAGGATGTCCCACATAGGTATACTATAAAACCCCTTATCCTTAGTTTCTTGTGGTCTCGTATCTGGATTTGGTTTGAAATATCTCCTTTTTTTTAATTCATCAAACCATTTTAATTCATACTTTTTTTCAAAAAACTTTTTTTCGTAAACTGATTTTGATTTAATTTTATTTAGTAGTTCTAATTCTTTTTTGTTTAACATAATTATTCATATTGTTTCAATTTCTGAATATCTATCATAGCCATGTGGATAACTTTTAGTGATTACTTTTGATAATTTATTTAAAACAATAAAAATTTCTTCATATCCGTTTTTATCGATTATATATGGAACTGGAATTACTCCAAAAGATCTATAGTAAACACTCTCTAGAATAAATTTTTTATAATCATGTGTATACACTGGACTTAATAAAATAGAAGTTCTTTCTTTTAAAGAATTTTTCATCTTATATATTTTTTCTATAATATCCCATTCGTATAAGCTATAACCTATAAAGATGATAAAACAATTTGTTTTTTCTATTTCTTCAAAAAATCTGTTCAAAAAAGAATTATTTTGATGATAATGATATAAGTATTTATCAATAGACAATACTAGATCTTTAAAATTATCAATTATCCCATGTAGATATATAATGTTACCATCTTTTAATATATTAAAATCTCTGTATTTTATATCCATTCTATGTTTCTCTAAAGTCAAATCAAATACCCTTCTATTTTCATATTTATCATTAGAATTAATGAAGAAATTCATACCTAAATCTATATTAGTTGATAAATATACCAATGATTTTATAGAAAAAATTTTTTTATATATTTTAGTACACATATCTTTTTTGTTTTTTTTGATCTTTAGTGAATCTTCTATACTTTTTTTATATATTGTTAATTTATTTTTTTCAGTAGCTAATTCATAGCAAATAGATATTATTTTCCTTGGATCACTAAGTGATTCTTTATTAAGAATTTCACACTCAGAAAAATTTATTACACCCTTTTTCCTCAATCTTTCAACTATCTTCAGAGCCATTTCAAACCATAGACAACAACCATATAATTTCGGAATACCAGCACCTAAAAATAGTATAATTGACTCATTTCTAGCTGCTTGGTGTAACTCTGGAAAATCCTCTTTTCTAAATTCTAATTTATTTTGTATATCATCTTCAATATTTTGCATAATTCACAAATTTATTGTTTTTCTAAAATGAAGTTGCTTTCTGCAATCTATTTTGAACTAACTCACAAACGGCCCAATATACTTCTTTTCTTTCGTTTCTATTCAGATTTAAAATATCAAAAATAATATCATCTAAGGCTTTTCTGTCGGGTAAAGGATTTGGTGTTTGTATACGAATAGGCATATTTGGATTAAAACCAGATTCTATTATTATTGAATAATTCCTTCTTTTTATTATTTTATTAAAAAATTTAGTAAGTAGTTTTTTAGTCTTTTCATTAAGTATATTTGGTGAAATTATTTTCACCAATTTTGCTTCATAAACCATCAATTCTAATACACCTTCACCTAATACTCTTCCTAATGATTCTAAGAAAAGCCAGGTTATCGACGAATGTAGTAATGAAGCAATTAATTTGTGCTCATTGCTCGAAATATAATAAAGATTATTTGTTAAAAATATCTTTTTATCAGAATAAAAGATGTTATTTTTTTTATCAAAAAACATAGGGAAGGCTATATTGCTTGGGCTATCGTTTATAGCATACCAATTTTTTCTATTCTTACATGTTTTTCTTTCACTAACTCTCTCTTTTTCACCATAATCTATATATTTAAGTGCTTTAGTTCCTTTAAGTAAAACTTTATCTTTGTTGCAATAAAATAATTTATCCGTGAGACTATCATAAGGAATATGAATAGATCTAAATTTTTCTGGTGATGTTAATATTGGTCTTAAAAATTCTTCTTCTATTTTCCATTTATTAATACTTTTATTATCTAATATAAAAAATTCATTTGCCCCTGTCTTTGTCCCAAACCTAATTTCAGCAACATTATCTATTGTTTCTAATAAAGATGAACCATTCTTAACTATTTTAAAAAGAATATCAGGAGATTTTAAATATAAACCACCCCACTTTGAGCCCGTATACTTCCCTCTAAATATACTATATTCTTCTTTCTTAAACCCTTCATCTAGAAGCTCTGCCTGTGATTTTGGATATATCCTCAAAGCATCAGTACTTATAACCGAATTACTACTATATATAAGCTTTATATTTTCGCTATTCAAACTTTCCTCAAATGAAACCTTATGCATTACAAACTTGACTATATTATCCTGAAGATCAACAGATATTTCAGGTTTCTGGATAGAAATTATTATGGTATTAATATCAGCACTCTTAAAAGATCTTTTAACCTGGTTGTCATGAATATCAATTATTTTAAAATTCTTAAGAAGGAACTCCTGAAGAAAAGTACCATAACCCACATCCAGCCATGAAGTAGAATTTATAAAAGTAAATATTCCACCAGTCTTTAGAAGCGAGAGGCAGACAAAGTAAAAATAGACATAGTAATCAGCTTTCCTGTTAAACTTCGGTACCTTTTCTTTGCCATTTATGCTTATGATATTATTAATAAGCCTTTCCTTATAATCTCTTTTGATTTCAACAGTCACTCTTTCTTTTTCGAGCAAAGGCGGGGCAATATATTCATGCCTTACGTATGGGGGATTTCCAATTATAATATCAAAGCCTCCTTTGGCAAAAAATATCTCAGCAAAATCAATTTCCCATATAAAATAATCTTTTTCTTTAATGCTCCCTATATTCCTAATAAGATTTTCAACCCTATCTAATTCAGCCTCGATCTCTTCCTGCTCTTTTCTCAGTTTTTCTGCTGAAACTTTTAGATCCAATTTCTGCTGCTCTGTAACTTCAAAAAGATGCTGTGGTTCTGCCACCTTCTCTACCCCGTACAGACTACTAAATTTTTTTGAAAGAGCGATTCTTTTTCTGTTTAAGATATGGGTTATAAGTTCTTTTTCGGCCTTTTCGATCTCTTCCTTTGAAATTTCCCCGTCTGTGTGCTGATAATACTTTTCTTTTAACTCTATTATCCTGTGCACCTTTGAATAGATATCAGGAGCAAGGCGGTTTACTCCCCCGATATTCCTTAAAATTATTGGGTTTCCCTCTATTTCAGAAAGCAGGCTATCTCCCTGGCGTATCTTAAAATCAAGTGAAGGAAGTAGTGGCTTTTTTATAAGATCTTCAATATCTGTCTCATAATCCCATATAAGATAGAGCCACAATCTCAACTCGGCAAGCTGGGCCGCCCATGGTTTTATATCAACTCCATGGATTATTTTCTCAATAAGCTCTTTTTTTCTTTTGTATAAATACCCGGGCTCGGTTTGATATAATTCTTCCAGATCAAGTTCATCGACTTTTATAATTATCTCAAGAATATTTTGAAGCATTCCTATAAGGAAAGCACCTGATCCGCATGCGGGATCCAGTACCTTCAATTCATTTATTTCAGATAATATTTTTTCTTTTTCATATACTGTCAATAAGCCTGCAGGGGCATGGGAGGTGGTTGCTGATGAATCTTCAAAAATCAAATCTATTAATTTTTCCTGACTGATTTGAGTATTGCTGCAAAAATAATGAAGCAGGGACTTTCTACACATAAAATCTACTTCGATGCGTGGAGTATAAAATATCCCTGAACCAGATCTCTCTTCCTGGTTTACGATACTTTCATAAATAAGGCCGAGCATTTCAGGATCAATTGCAATTTCTCTGTCAAACGGGGTGTCTTCGGTAACAGTGAAATTATATTTATCAAGTATATCCTTAAAGATTCCCTGAATTTCAGAGTCAGCAATACTTATTGAATCAAGGTCTAATTCATTTTTTTCAAAAAGACCTCCATTTAGATAGGGGAGATTCTTTATCTCCTCTATCAAGTCCTGAG
This sequence comes from uncultured Atribacterota bacterium, assembly GCA_964485485.1. Lineage (GTDB taxonomy): Bacteria > Atribacterota > Phoenicimicrobiia > Phoenicimicrobiales > Stramentimicrobiaceae > Oleincola. The sequence continues at coordinate 6,981 of CAZAJW010000042.1, forward strand.
GTAATCTGGATGGGTGGTATTTATTATTTTTTGAGAAAGCGAAGAAAAAAAGCGGCTTTAATAAATAATCATATATCCCTGTATGGCTTGAATTATTACAAACATCTGACGCTTTAAATTTTTCAACCAGTTCAGATAGAAAATTACTGTTATTATTTAACCACTTTTTCTTTTCAATATACTTCAAAAAAAGAAGCCGGTTAAAAAACTGTAGTGCAAATGCTTTTGATTTCTGGCTGTCAGAAAAATATGTCTGGTAATTTTCTGTTATCTTTTCAATATAAGATTTAATAATAACAAAGAATTCATTTGTAACCGGTTCGATTTCAAAAGCTTTTTTAATATTATTTATCAGGTCAAGTACGGATATATCTTCTTTTATCTCTATTTTTAAAAGCTGTTCCGAAGCTGTTCGGAGTTTTTCATCTTTTGATATAGTGTAGCCAGAAAGTTTTATTGCAGCTTTTGGTCTATTTTGCTGTTGCATATCCTGGGAACCTTCTGCACTTGAACCTCCCAGAAGATCAGCATAAACAATTCTGAAGATGTCTTCATCAGTGTTCGTAAAAACTATAAGGCAATCGGATTCATGTGCAATTTTCTTTGCAATATCTCGTTGGAGAGTCCTGTTCCTGTAAAGGTTTTTTATCCTAAGCTTACAGTAAAATATATTAAAAGCCTTATATTCATTGATAATATTTATATAATCTATTTTCTCTTTTAGCTTTGAAGTGATGAGATTATCAAGCCAGTTGAAATTGTCATCCCCGGAGTAATCAAAATTTAGGTCAATAAATAATTCCTGCACATCTTTTTTTGATTCTAAGCTTTTTAATTTTTCCTGTATTTGCCGACTGTCCATAATCCTGATTATCTCCAATAATTATTAGTCTTTTTGTTTTAAATTGTTTTCCCACTGCTCTAATACAAACTCACTAAACTTTTTCAATCCTTTTTCATTCATGTAGAATCTTCTGTGGCCAGTTTTTTTATTTTTTTCTATATTATGGTTGCCTGGATTGATAAAAATTGACGGGTTTGCTTTAGTAGTTCCTGCAATATCCATTGAATAGTTTAATGACTTGAGCTTCATCTTACTCCTATATCAAAATGTATTACAGAATAAATCATGAATATTTTTATGGAATTAAAAAAAATTTTGGTTTTTTAACTCTCCTTTTTTTATTTTTTAACATCATACTTGGAATACTTAAAATAAATATAATCATCGCTAATATATTAATAGCGGAATCTATTGAATCTTTTGTCATAAAATACCTCCAAAAATTTTTTGAAGCAAAGAATGTTTAAATATTTCTAAACATTAATTCATTCAACAAAATTTTAAATTCAACTATAAGTAACACTGAATAATATTTAAAGAAACTGCATAATAAAAAATATTATTTATATTATTTATATTTTATATCAGTTTATTATTATAATACTCATTAGATTTATAATAAACAGATTGTTAAGACTTAATTCTCATTGTCTATCTTTTTCATATCCCACCAACAAAAAAATTGTATGAGTGATATGCTTATGCTACGGTTTTCTCAACCCCGTAATCCCATCAAGATTCAGACTTGAATGAATATCAATCTTAATGATCTTTGCAATGCTGCTTTCCCTGATATGATCATAGATCTCAGTTATCTTCAATTCTTCCAGCCTGTCCAGTACCTCTATATTGCTGTTACCTTCTATGGATGATAATTTTATCTCATGCAATCCTATGTCAAAATCCAATATACAGTCGTCTTTAAAACAATATTCACCACTTTTAAATAATAAATAAGAATTTTTTGAACGCTCTCTGTTTTTTTCATAATATTTAAGTCTTCCGGTTGTGGTGTATAGATATGCCAGCGCCGGTTCTATGGAAAAATGGGTCTTACCCATATATATGAAGTATCTTGACTTTATATCACCATCATACTGGTACGGAAAATCCTTCCAGTAAAATATTTCCCCTACCTGCATGAAGCAATTTCTTTCAGTCCTTTATAAGTTAAATAATTTTCTTCCTGAGGTGTTAATTCTTCCGGAGGCTTACTGTCAATATCATAGAATATATCATCATATTTTATAACACTATTAGGTTTTCTATTCCAAGCAATTTTCCATGCTTCCATTTCATGACTGTCCTTGTTTATTGAAGCACATATATTTCTCTGAATAATACCTTTTCTGCTATATTTATTAACCAGTCCCTGCATTATACCAGTCTCAGTCTCAGAAAAATAATCAAAATTAGGTTGTCTGTCGCCGGGTATAACTATTATTGCATTTCCGGTTCTACTGAAAGTGAAGCAGCCCTTCTTTTCATATTTTTCTATATTGTTATAGATCCTGTGCGGAACTGGCCCCCTCTTCAGTGCCTTATATTCAAGCTCCAGAGCAGGCTTACCTGTTTTCTCCAGGGTCTTGAAATCAAGAAATGCCAGAAATTTATATAGTATGGTCTGGGATAGATATCTTCCGGTCCGTCTGTGATGTTCGTTGGCAAAATAACAGATCGCATTATCCAATTTTTCTTTTTTGTAGGCAATCATTATCTATGGACCTCTTTTTCTGATGTATTATTTCTATAACATTATATACATATAGGAAAAATACTGTCAAACTGATTATCTTCTAGATATATTTATATTCAATACTAATATTATTGATTATATTAACTTCACCAACAACTTCTCCTTCACCTTCTCCCCACTTATCTTCTCCCAGTACTTCCCATACATCTCCACCTGTTTCTCATATGCCCTCTTCCTCTCAGGATCATTCTCAAAATCATCTGTCTTATAATCAACTATAACCCATTCTCCATCCTCCTTAAATACTGCATCAATAACTCCGTAAACAATACTGCCGTCCTCCTGGAGAGCAAACGGCACCTCAAAATACTTATGTTCCGCACTATCAATCCTCTTCCACAACTGGCTATCCTTAAAC
>CAZAJW010000043.1:0-2665 GCA_964485485.1 uncultured Atribacterota bacterium
ATTTTAACCGTAAACAGACAACCGACAACAGTCTTTATATCTTGTATCTTTTTATAAAACGCTTGTCGAAGGGGGAAAATGTGAAATTATGAAGCCTGATCCAAAGTAAAGGGAATTGGATTACCAACATTTTTTGACAAAGATTTTAAATCAAATATAATTAAAATACACTAAACAAAATGGATTATCAGATAATTATTATTTTTTAAAAGGGAGAGAATATATGAAAAATATAACCCTAGAAACTATTTACAAAAAAATAGTAGATTTACAACGGGATGTTGCACTGATAAAAAAGAACCTTATTGAGGAGCCGGAAGTACGAGAAGATTATATTTCACGAATGAAAGATATTGATCAGGAAAACACAATAATAGTTGATGATTTTAAAAGTAGATACGGAATAAAGTAAATGTATAATCTTGCTATTAAAATAAGCCTGGATAAGAAATTCAAAAAGCTACAGAAAAAAAACAAAGAAATCTTACGGCTCATTAATAAGAAAATCCAAGATATTTTAGAGGATCCTCATAGATTTAAAGCATTAAGAAAACCATTACAAAATAAAAGAAGAGTTCATGTTGGAGGATCATTCGTATTAGTTTATGAAATTAATGAAAAAGAAAAGATAGTAACACTTTTAGATTTTGACCACCACGATAATGTATACAAAACATTTTGATTATCTTATTAAATATTTTATTTAACCATAAAAAGATTAAAATAAGCTAGATTACAATATTTCACCTGAATACCAAAGTTGGAAGTACTATTGCTTAAGAAATATTATAGCTAAAGTATAAATAAAAAATCGAAAGAAAAAGAGCTAAAAAAGAAGCAAAAAGATAAACCTCTTTTGTAGTTTCTTAAAGAAACCCGCTATGCGGGTGCGATCTTACTAGAAATATTAGTCAAACCAAAGAAAGACAATAATCAATTGATTAGTGAAAAATACAAATTAATATTACAAAATTTTCCAAATCTGGAAATAAAACCACTGGATGATGAAATTACTGAAATTGTCTCATCCATTAGAGCTGAATATAATATTAATATTCCTGATGCGATTCAAATTGTCACTGCTATATATTTAAAGGCAGATGTTTTTATAACCAATGATTTCCAAGTACAAAAAATACCGGAAATTGAAATATCATTGCTGGAAAATATGTTGTAAAGACGAGAAAAGTTAGTAGACGAGGTGCTGGCTCAATATTTTTAACTGAAGTTCCGATATAGAAAAGGAGGAAAAGATGGATAGTCAATCACCTACTACCAAACAATGGAAAGAATTATACAAAGCTGCAATAAAATTTCAGAGAATGGAATGCTGGAACTGGATGTGGGATACTGATATATTTGGCGTTCAAAACCCTGAAAATGGAGAGATAGGATACTGCTGTATTATGGGAGGAGCAGGGGAACACTTTGCCCTGGCGGTGTATTTAGGAAGTGAGGGATTATATGGCTACTTAGAATTTCAATCGAAAAAAGGCTATCCGTCCTTAGTTGATATTCTCAGTCATCAAAACTTATTAATGGCCTCATTTGAGGACAAATATTTTTTACAGAAAGAAGATTTACAAATCATTCAAAAAATTGGTCTAAAAGTAAATCCTTCTCATCTATGGCCAATATTCCGAAGTTATCAGCCCGGGTACCACCCCTGGTTTTTAACTGCTGCGGAGGCAAAGTATTTGACCTTATGCCTTCATCAGGCAATGGAATTAGCCATCCGTTTTAAGCAAAACCCAGACCTTCTCACTCCACGTACCCATAGTATGTCACGGGGACGGTTCTGCTGACAATCTTAAAAGAATATAAGAATCAACCAATCTCCAATCTACTAATCAAGAAAAACTAGTAGCTAGTATAGCTAGTATAGTTAATTAGTTAATTAGTTAATTAGTTCACAACCTCAAAGACATTGAATTAGTTTAAAATGCAGTTCATTAATTCATTAGTTAATTAGTTCATTAGTTAATTAGTTAGGAATATCAAGATGCAGTAGCTAGTGAATACTAATACAGTTAATTGGTTCATTGGTTAACAAAGACATTTAACCAGTCGGCCAGCAAAGCCAGTATAGAGTTGTGAGTATCGCGTATCGAGCCAAAATACAAATAAAATAGAGGATACGAGTAAATTTGGTCAGTTAGTTGAATCATTTTACCAGTTAAATACAAAATAAAGGTGAAAGATACGAGGTGCAAGTTTCAAGTAAAGATCAATTTTCAGTAAGAAATCGTATAACGTTAAAAAGATAAGTAAGTAGTGACAAGTGATGAGTAATAAGCAAGATAATTACCCGGTTAGCCGGTTTACCAATTGACCAGTTGGCCAGTTAAGACCGTATATCGTATTCCGTATAACGTATACCGTTTTAATAAGTAATGAGTAAGAAGTAATTAGTTTAAAGAAAATAACGTTATCGGTTTATAGCTATCAGTTTTAAAATAAAATACAAATAATAGTTACAAACTGCGAGATAAATATAAAAAATGTAGAAGAATTAATTTTGGGTTTTGCTAAATACGTTTTTGAAATATGTAGTAGAATAATTTAAAAACATGGTATCTGTTTAAATTATTTATATTGTTGGAGTTAATATATGAAAAAAGAAAAACAATACACTGTAATTATTGAAAAAGGGGAAGATGGGTAT
>CAZAJW010000044.1:0-5904 GCA_964485485.1 uncultured Atribacterota bacterium
AAAGGTACAAATTTACTTATTCCTGAATTATTTACCATAAGATCAATTTGACCAAATTCTCCTAAAAATTTTTCAAACATTTTATCAATTTCATCCAACTTGCCAACATCAGCCTGCACACATAGGCTTTTAACGCCTTTTTTGTCAATTTTTTTGCACACTTTTTTTGCTTCTTCTTCGCTACTACAATAGTTTACACCAACGTGATATCCATTTTCTGCTAATAAAAGTGCAATGCTTTTCCCAATTCCTCTTCCTGCTCCTGTAACAAGTGCAATTTTCTCTTTTTTCATTATCTTCACCACCCAATTTATAAACAAAACATTTTTATTTATTTCTTACCATTCAGTAATTGAACCATCTTCATTTCTCCAGATAGGATTTTTCCAATTATAACCTTCAACAGCCATTTCTTTTACTTTTTCTTCATCTACTTCAATACCTAGGCCTGGACCAATGGGCAATTTTACAAAGCCATCTACAAAATCAAATACTTCTTTATTTTTTATATAATCCATAATGTCATTTTTTTTGTTATAATGCATATTTATGCTTTGTTCTTGAATAAATACATTAGGAGTACAAGCATCTAGTTGTATGGCAGCAGCTAAATTAATAGGGCCTAAAGGAGCATGAGGAGCAACTGCAACATCATATGCTTCAGCCATCACTGCTATTTTTTTGGTTTCAGAAATACCACCTGCATGTGATAAATCCGGCTGGACAATATCTACAAGTCCTTCACTAATTATATGTTTATAATCCCAACGTGAAAATAATCTCTCTCCGAGAGCTATAGGGGTGCTATATTTGCGTAAGTCTTTAATGGCTTCATAATTTTCTGATAAGACCGGCTCTTCAATGAACATTAAATTATATGGTTCAAGTTCCCTGGCCAGTACACAAGCCATACCTTTATGTAAACGACCATGAAAATCAACAGCAATTTTAAATCTATCTCCTCCAGCCTCTTTTACAACGGCAACCCTTTTGATTACAGAATCTATTTTTGCATGATTGTCTATATAATGAATTTCAGAAGTAGCATTCATCTTTACTGCTTTAAATCCTTTTTCTTTTCTCTGCCTAACATCTTTTGCCACATCATCCGGTCGATCGCCGCCTATCCAGGAATAAACTTCTATTTTATTTCTAGTTTTCCCACCCAATAATTCATAGATAGGGGTATCATAAAATTTGCCTTTAATGTCCCAGAGCGCCTGATCTATCCCGGCAATAGCGCTCATTAATATCGGACCACCCCTATAAAACCCTCCCCTGTACATTTTTTGCCAGAGGTCTTCTATATTTAAAGGATTTTCTCCAATCAAATACTCACTTAATTCGTTGACAGCTGCTTTAACCGTGTTTGCTCTGCCTTCAACTATGGGCTCCCCCCATCCTGTTATGTCCGCATCAGTTGTAATCTTTAAAAAAAGCCAGCGTGGTGGAACTTTGAATAATTCAAATTTCTTTATTTTCATCTTTCGCCTTTCTCTTTTTAAATCTAATACTGTCTCAATCCTTTTATTTGCTTTTTGGTCTACTCATTGCTATATCAGTAATCTATACTTAAAAAAATTCAAAACTTATTATTTTCCTTTCTTGTTGATGTTATTAGTATAAAGTAACACTAAAGAAATTATTGAAAAAATTAATCATACTACTAAACGCGATTACAGGAAAATTAATAGTTTTAAGCTACAGTCAGTTCTCTTTTCATTAATAATATCTTGGTTAATGTTGTTTTAATTTATCCAGATAGATAGCACTTAATAATACAGTACCCCGGGCCACATATTGATAAAAAGTAGGCACATTTAATAAATTCAGAACATTTGAAACCATACCCATAATAAGCACACCAACTATGACCCCACTCATTGTTGCAATTCCACCTTTCAAAGAAACCCCACCTAATATACAAGCTGCAATTACTTCTAATTCTAAGCCCTGGGCAGCATTTGGTTGACCGCTGGTCATTCTTGAAGCAAGAATGACTCCGGCAAATGCAGCCATCAAGCCCTGTAAAGTAAAAATAATAATTTTGCTCATTTCTACATTTATTCCTGATAACTTAGCAGCCCTAATGTTTCCACCTATGGCAAGAATATTTTTCCCAAAAATAGTTTTATTTAATAAAATGCCAAATATAATAAAAGATCCAATCAAAATCCATACAGGAATGGGAATATTTATGAATCTACTATTCCCCAGCTTATAAAAATTTACTTCTCGAATACCGACTGCTCTTCCTCCTGAAAAAATGAAAGTCATCCCTCTAAAAATCATCTGAGTAGAAAGAGTTGTAATCAAGGCGTTTAACCCCAGCTTGGCTACTGAAAAACCATTAATTAAACCAACTATTCCTCCCCCGAGAATACCTACAGCTATACTTAACCATAAATTACCAGTATTATTAATTGTGACAGCTACTATAATCCCAGAAAAAGCAACTATAGAACCAACAGATAAATCAAAATCACCACTTCCCAGGGCAAGCATCATAGTATTAGCAATTAACCCAATAGTAACTACAGAAAGAATTAAACCAACCATATTGCGCCAAGTAAAAAAATATGGAACAAAAATTGCAAATAATATAAACATAACGCCAAAGATAATAACCATACTGTAATGATCATATAAATATCTTAAAGTAAACCTTGCTTGACCACTGTTATTATTCATAGTATTAATGTATTAATCTCCTTATTACAAAAATTCTATCCAGAAATAGGTAGTGCCATAGAAAGTATTTGTTCTTCTGTTGCTCCTTCTTTTTCGACACAACCAACAATTTTACCACTTCTCATAATAATTATTCGATCAGCTACTCCCATTACTTCCTGCAATTCACTCGACACAAAAGCAATTGCTTTGCCTTCATTAGCCAATTTATATATAATTTTATAAATTTCAAATTTAGCACCAACATCTATTCCTTTGGTTGGTTCATCCATCAAAAAAACATTAACTTTTTCACTCAACCACCGGGCAAGAATAACTTTTTGTTGATTTCCACCTGACAAATTTCTAATCAACTGTTCTCTTGAAGGAGTTCTTATTTTTAAATCATTAATAAATTTATCAGCTATTTTCTCTTCTTCTTTTTCGTTAAGAAAAAAGTTTGCTATAAGTATATTTCTCCTGCAACTTATATTTATATTTTCACTTACAGATCGGACACCAATAATTCCTTCATCTATTCTTTCTTCCGGTAAAAGACAAATTCCATTTTCAATTACATTTTTTGGAGTACTATTATCTATTATTTTATTATTTACTAATACTACTCCCCCTTCTGCTTTTACATCTCCATAAATCAATCTAAGTAATTCACTTCTCCCCGCTCCAACCAGGCCAAAAAAACCAACAATTTCTCCCGAATTAATCTCAAAACTAACTTTATCTGAAAGACCTGGTCCATAAATATCTTTAACTTTAAAAAGTGTTTCCCCTGTTTCGTGTGGCTCATAGCCATATTTGTCTTTTATCTCCCGACCAACCATTTTCTTAACTAGTATTTCATTGTTTAAATCATTCATACATTCAAAAGTTTCAATATGTTTACCATCACGTAAAATTGTACAGCTATCACATAAATCAAAAATTTCTTCTAATCTATGAGATACATAGATAATTGCACATTGTTGTTCTTTTAAGCTTCTGATAATTGTAAACAATCGTTTTATTTCTCTTTCTGATAAAGAACTGGTTGGTTCATCAAAAGCAATAATGCGTGTATTATGCAATAAAGCTTTACCAATTTCTATCATTTGACGCTGAGCAATGGATAAATCCTTAATCTTAGTATTGGGACTAAAATCTTCACCTAGTAATTTTATTTGTTCCTGAGCTTTACTAATTAATTCCTTATGCACAATAAAACCATTTTTTTGCGGGTAGTGGCCTATCATCAAGTTTTCTGCCACCGTCATCTCTGGAACTAAATTTAATTCCTGATATATTACGGCAATTCCAGCATTCAAAGCTTCGTTGGGATTATGAAATATTTTCTCCTTATTATCAATTACTATTTCACCTTCGTTTGGAGAATAAGCACCACTCAAAATATGCAGTAAAGTGGATTTCCCAGCCCCATTTTCCCCAACCAAACCATGAATACTACCACCCTTTATACCAAAAGAGATGGAATCTAAAGCTTTTACCCCTGGAAATTTTTTAGTAATATTCTCAAATTTTAAATAATAATCCATGATAGTTAACCTTTATCTAAAATAAAAATATGATTTAAGAGGGCACCTAATGATAAGTACCCTCTCTTTAACAAAAAATATTTACTTGGCAATTTCCTGGTAATTATCCCTGTTTATTACTGTCCCACTTGTCCAGGTAACCTTAGGTGGTTCTTCACCTTCAGCAATCCATAGATACATTAGTCTTGCTGTATCGTAACCATGTTGTCTAGCATCTAGTTTAACTGAAGCAAAAAATGCAGTTGGTTCTTCTTTTTCAAATTCATTGATAGCAAAGCTATCCCCGTTAATGCCTACTGCTATGGCATCTTCATAACCAAAACCCTGACCCTCTAAAGCCCTAACAGAACCTATTGTAGTACTATCAGACGGGCCAAAAGCAATCCATTTTTCAATTTCAGAATTCTTATTTATGGCAACATTAGCAGCATCAAAACTACCTTCAGTATCATCTTTTCTCATTGCACAGTTAAATATATTTTCTTCTGGAAAACCAGATTCTACTAATTCATCACTAGCCCCGTCTGTCCTGTCTTTTAAAGTAGGCAATTGATCATAACTCATACACAAACAGCCAACTTCAGATAATTCCCAGCCACGGTTATCTAATTCTTTCATAAGAGTTTCACCTACTGATCTACCAATTTTATAGGCAGATATCCCCATGTGAGGTACTTCTTCCATTGGCTCACCATCTGCATCAACAAATTGATCATCTACACTCATTACTTTTAAATTATTTGCATTGGCTTTAGTTACTATGGCCGGCCCAAGTCTAACATCAGGGGTGCAGATAACAAAACCCTGAGCTCCCTGAGTAGCAATATTATCAATAGCCGATAGTACTTCTCCACCGTCGGTAGTAGCAAGCTTTATGACTTCAAAACCAAAATCTTCCCCGGCCTCTTCAGCATATTTCCATTCATCCTGAAACCAGTCCTCTTCAGGCATCTTTACTAAAAATCCAATCTTGACCTGGTCAGCTGCCAAAGTAAGGGAAACTATCCCGGTCATCATTACAGCAATTAATATTAACAATATTATTTTTTTCACCTTTTACTCCTTTTATTTTTATTAATTTAAGAATATAGAAAAATAATTTCTAAAACAATTACCACCTCCTTTTTTTAAAGTACATGCTTTCAGAAAACTCTAAAACATTCTCTTGAGCTGATTTTTTTCCTTCTGTAAGCTTTTTCCCCAATATTACCACTCTTCCCTCGATTTATCATATTTAACTATATCCTAATTATAGTCCTTGTTTTTCCATTATCGTATCAAATACACACTTTAGACATATACTCTGGCAATCCTACAAATCCTGATGATTTCAAATAAAATAAAGCACCTGCCTCATTTTCTTTGCTTTGATCTCCTTCTTCCCCAACTGCACTAGTTATATATATATCTTGATAACCTTCCCCGGCAAAAGTTAAGGAGGTTATTTTTTTTGTGGGCAAACTAACGCTCAGTACTTCCTTCCCTATGGGACTATACCTTTTTACACACCCACCATTCCACCGAGCACTCCAGACATATCCATCAGAATCAACAGTCAATCCATCAGGCTCTATCCCCTTTTCTTCAACTTTAATAAAAACTTTTTGGTTACTAAGGGAGCCATCCTCTTTATTGTAGTCAAAAATATAAATCTCACCTTTCTTAGAATCAGTAAAATACATTT
>CAZAJW010000045.1:0-22848 GCA_964485485.1 uncultured Atribacterota bacterium
TAAATAAACCCTTATTGAATGATTTAAGAAATCAAATTTATATCTTAAGCAATGGGTTTGCCTGCATCCGGACCGGCTGCTGTATTGAAGATTTGTTCAACCTTAAAGATTACCATTCCTTTAGCAGGAAGAGTCTCTTTTTTGGATTTTACCCATTTTTTAAATTCTTCGTATTTTTGACCTTCATTAACATACTGGCAAGTTCCCTTTAATTGATACCATAGCTTATCTTCCGGTTTTTTAGTGAGGATTGCTGCTTGGGTATTTTCTTTAAGGTTAGTGAATGTTTTATCAAAATAGTTATCGGCAAGTAAAACAGTCTCGTCATCCTCTATTTTTTTAATCCCAATCACATTAATATTTGGGGTGCCTTTTGTGCTGGCTGTTGCAAAAGAAAAGGCCTTGTCCTCGTTCATAACATTCTGGATATCTTGCGGTATTTTCATCTGTTTCATCCTTTCATATGATTATTTTTATAGATAATACAAATATATATTATAATAAGTCATGAATAAAAAAGCAAATAAAGGTTGCTGCCTGTTCGGGTCAACAACTTGTGGGTACTTTTTTGCTGCGACTCAATATTTTAAGTAATTTCTAGATAGAATGAATTTCGCTATATGATTATATTTATGATAGAATTTTAAAGAACATTAATTCTGATAAAAAATACAATAGAGCTTAAGATAAAATGTAGAAAGGGAAATGCAATGAAAAAATATCTGCGACTGGCCTTAGCCCAAATTAACCCCATTACCGGACATCTATCCTATAACAGCGATAAAATCATATCTTTTATTAAAGAAGCTGAGAAAGAACAAGCAGATATAGTTGTTTTTCCAGAACTGGCATTAACAGGTTACCCGCCGGAAGATTTACTATTAAAAAAACATTTTATTGATGATTCATTAAAAGAATTAAATTATATTTGTCAACAGGTGAGTGATACCATTGTTTATGTAGGGACAGTAGCCAGAAAAAGAAGATGGATTATCAATAATGTGGCAGCCGTATTACATCAACAACGGGTAAGAGCAATATATCGAAAAATAGAATTACCCAATTATAGTGTCTTTGATGAAAAAAGATATTTTAGTCCGGGTCGCAAATTCCTTATTCTCGATGTTGATGGCATGCTTTTGGGAACCAGTATCTGTGGAGATATTTGGATTAAAAAAGGTTTTGTTATTGAAAGACAGGCAAATCTGGGTGCTAAATTGAATATTAACCTTTCTGCTTCTCCTTATTATGCCAATAAGATTCAGCAAAGGGTTGGCCTTTTAAAGGAACAGGCATCACGGTTTAATACCTATATCAGTTATGTCAATCTGGTCGGTGGTCAGGATGAAATGGTATTTGACGGGGGGAGTATGGTCATTAGCCCCAATGGCAAAATACTTGCTGCAGCCAAACAGTTTGAAGAGGATCTCTTGATTGTAGATTTGCCCCGGGCTGAGCTTAAGGCGAAAATACCTTTGGTAAAGGGTAATTATTATCATGTGCCATTAAAACTTGTCGAGAAAAAAAGAGATTATAATCGTGGTCGTATTGAGAAGTTTTATAAAAGGGAAGACGAAATATATCAAGCTCTGTTATTAGGTACCAGAGATTATATTTACAAAACACGTTTTCAAAAGGTAGTTGTAGGACTCAGTGGTGGCATTGATTCAGCTCTTACGGCAACTATTGCAGTAGATGCGCTGGGTAAGGAAAATGTCAATGCTCTTTTTATGCCTTCACGTTATACTAGTACTCATTCAATGGAAGATGCCTATCGATTGGCTTCTAATCTAGGTATAGAAATAACAGAAATTCCCATAGAAAAAATATTTCTGGAATATATATTAACACTAAAAAAGATATGGGGAGAAGTGCAATTTGATAAGACTGAGGAAAATTTACAGGCTCGCATTCGAGCCAATTTACTCATGGCATTTTCGAATAAAAAAGAATGGCTTGTTCTGGCACCGGGGAACAAAAGCGAGATTGCAGTAGGCTATACTACAATTTATGGAGATCTGGTGGGAGGATTTGGCATATTGAAGGATGTTTACAAAACTCTAGTCTATAAACTAGCCCGTTTTCGTAATCAACGAGCTGGATGGGAATTAATTCCGGGAAGAATCATAAAAAAGACACCTTCAGCTGAACTAAGGGAAGGCCAGAAAGATACAGACTTCTTACCCGCTTATCGAATATTGGATAATATATTACAGGAATATATTGAGAAGGATAATTCATTATATCGTATTGTAGAAAATAGCGGTCTGGACGTTAAGACTATTCTGCGTGTAATTCAACTGGTTGACAATAATGAATTTAAACGTAGACAAGCACCTCCGGGTATTAGAATTACCCCGAAATCCTTCGGGAAAGATCGGCGCTTGCCAATTATTGATGGTTATCGCATTGATTTTTATGTCCAGCCATGTGAGTTTGATTAAACTGTCAGTTATATAAATATTGTTTCTATTGACAATTATCAGTTCTATTTTTATGGTATGATATATTTATAGTTATTAAAATATTTTTCGTCAATTAGTTAGATATTTAGAAAATATTTTCCAAAACAGAGTAAAATGAAAATGTTTATTTAACCATAAAAAATCACCTTCTAAGAAGGTGGTAATGTCTAAATAAAATGGTATTACCATAAAAAGATTAAGATAAGCTAGATGATATAATAAAAGACAATTTCTATGAGAACAAAGAACCAAACAGGAGCGTAATTATGAGTTGCGATGTATCAGCAATCATGCAAGAGCTGGAAAATGATTTTACTATACGTCCTTATCTGACCGCATTAGAGCATTTGCCTGCAATGGAAGCTCGTTTAGCCGAATTTCCGGATTGGTTAAACAGTACATTGATTCATAATTTAAGAAAAGATGGTATAAGCCATCTTTATTCACATCAAGCTAGTGCCTTGAGAGCGATTAATGAGGGGAAAAATGTAGTTACAGTGACGCCTACAGCATCAGGGAAAACGCTTTGCTATAATCTGCCGGTACTGGATACTATAATAAAAAATCCGCAAAGCCGAGCAATTTATCTTTTCCCCACTAAGGCTCTTTCTCAAGATCAGTTGGGGGAACTATACCGAATGATAGAGGCACTGGATAAGCCGGTGAAGACCTTTACCTATGATGGTGATACTCCTGTTTCAGCCAGGTCTTCTATTCGCAAGCAAGGTCAAATTGTGGTTACGAACCCTGATATGTTGCATACCGGGATACTGCCCCATCATACTAAATGGCATCAGTTATTTCAGAACCTAAAATATATTGTAATGGATGAAATTCATATTTATCGTGGTGTTTTCGGTAGTCATATGGCCAATGTAATACGTAGATTAAAGAGGATCTGTGAATTTTATGGTTCAAAACCGCAATTTATTTGCTGTTCCGCTACTATAGCTAATCCACTGGAATTTTCTGAAAAGATTGTGGGGGAAAAATTCACTTTGATTAATAACAACGGGGCACCTAGAGGTGAGAAATATTTTTTATTTTATAACCCCCCGGTTGTTAACAGGCAATTGGGAATTCGCAAAAGTCTCATTAAAGAAACAGCTCGTTTGGTGAGTAAATTTTTAAATTATGATATCCAGAGCATCGTTTTTGCTCGCAGCCGTTTAACGACTGAATTGTTAACCAGTTATCTAAAAGATTATTTGGTTAAGAAGGGGATTGACCGGGATCAAGTCAGAGGATATCGGGGTGGGTATCTGCCGAATTTACGAAGAGAAATTGAAAAAGGACTTAAAGAAGGTAAAATCAAGGGTGTAGTCAGCACGAATGCCCTGGAGTTAGGGGTAGATATCGGGCAGCTGGATGCCTGTTTTATTGCCGGTTATCCTGGAACAATCTCCAGTACCTGGCAGCAGGCTGGCCGGGCAGGTAGACGGACCCATTCTTCTGTTGCTATCCTGGTTGCCTCTAGCGTACCGTTGGACCAATACATGATTAATTCCTCTGATTATTTTTTTAAAGAAACGCCTGAAAGTGCGGTAATTGACCCGAATAACCTGAGTATATTAATAAGCCACATTAAATGTGCTGCCTTTGAGTTGCCATTTATACGGGGAGAAAAATTTGGTTCTGAAGAATTGGAAGAAATATTGCAATTTTTGGAAGATAAAAAAATGGTTCATTTTACCCAGAATAAATGGCACTGGATGAGCGAAGCCTACCCTGCTGATGAAATCAGTTTACGCAGTGCCTCAACTGAGAATTTTGCAATCATTGATACCGAAGCAGGAGAAAATAAGGTTATTGGGGAAGTGGATAGAGAGAGTGTAGCAACTACCATTCATGAAGGTGCTATTTATATTCACGAGGGTGAACAATATACTATTACCAGGCTGGATTATGATGATTATAAGGCCTACGCAAAAAAAGTAGATGCCAATTACTATACGGACGCTCAAGTAGAAAGTCATATTAAAGTTCTGGATGTTTTTGAGGGACAGGACCAAGCGAACGTCAAGCACCAACACGGCGAAATAGCTATCACTACTATATCCACTATGTATAAAAAGGTTAAATTTTATACTCATGAAAATCTTGGTTATGGCAAGATTAACTTACCGGCCGAAGATATGCATACTACTGCTTATTGGTTGGTTTTGTCAAATGAGCCTAATAGTTACTCTAATGGAAAAATTCAATCCGGATTTACCTTTGACCTGGGAGGGGGGTTGCTGGCATTATCCAATGTGATGGTTAATGTAGCTCCTTTGTTTATCATGTGTGACCCAAAGGATATTCGGGCTGTAGCTCAAATTCGTTCTCCTTTCACCGATTTGCCCACACTGTTTATTTATGATAATTATCCGGGTGGTGTCGGTTTTAGTGAGAAGATTTATGAGCTTCATGATAATATTTTAAAGGCGGCCAAGGATTTGATTGAAAATTGCGGCTGTGATAAAGGCTGTCCATCTTGTGTCGGACCAATTAATCAGGTAGGTAATCACGGGAAACAAAGTGCCCTGTTAATCTTGAAGGAGGCTATCCGCTAAGATGGATTTAAGGGATCGTTTGGAGAAGATTGAGGGTCTGAAGAAAAAAATTCAGCAGATCAGTCATAATCATCAGGAAAGAAAATATCAAGTTCCAAAAAATAATAAGTCTATTCCCATTTCAGAGATATTAAGCGGAAACATTGTCAATACTCCGTATGGTTCCTGTTTTTATACCGAAAAGAAAATACCATTGGAAACCTCATTTGGGGATTATTCTTTGGCAAAAGCCGAACAATATTTTCCTGGCAGGGCAAATTTTAATATTTCCAGGTTTGAGAATAAAGTTGCAGATATTCAACTGAACCAAGCGCTTTTTTTTGATACAGAAACAACCGGATTAGCCGGTGGTGCCGGAACATATATTTTTCTAATGGGTCTGGGTTATTTTACCCGGGATTCCTTTTGTGTAAGACAATATTTCATGTCAGATTATCATGAAGAAGAAGCCCTGCTCTGGGCGGTAAATCAATTATTTGCTCAAGATTTTAAATTACTGGTATCTTATAATGGGAAATGCTATGATTTTCCTTTAATGCAGACTCGGTTTATTATGGCACGTCTTCCATTACAATTAACTGATCATCATCACCTTGATTTATTGTTTCCTACCCGACGTTTGTGGAAGAAGAGATTACAGGATTGTTCTTTATCCAACATAGAAAGAAGGATATTGAATATTAAAAGATATGAGGATATACCCGGTTATTTAATTCCCCATGTCTATTTTCGGTATCTACAGGACAAAGATGCCCGACCCCTCAAGCCTATTTTTGAACACAACTTGCAGGATATTATTTCATTAGTTATTCTCACTACAAAAATTGGTCAAGTTCTGCTAGATCCTTTCCGTGCCAGCATCGGAAACCACGGCATTGATTTTTATAGTATCGGGAAAATTTATGAAGGAAACAAGGATTATGAATATAGTAGTCGGTGTTATGAAGAGGCATTGAATCATAATTTAACAGACGAAGAATCATTGGAAGTATTAAGGCTATGTTCTTTTGCTTATAAAAAACAGGATAATTGGAAACAGGCAGAAAAAGCCTGGCGGGATATTATTTCTCTAAGTAATGAGTTTATTCTTTATCCTTATGAGGAATTGGCTAAATATTACGAGCATCAGTTAAAAGATTATTCCAGGGCTATCAAGGTAGTAGAAGAAGCGATGTCTCACTTGGAAAAGCAAAATATTGATCCGGAAAACAAGGATAAATTGCTAAAGGCACTAAGTTATCGTTTAGAAAGAATTCAACGTAAAAAGGCAATGTTCAAATTTTAAGAGTGACTGAAAAACGGTATAACGTCGCAAATATAAAAAAACAATAAAAAATATTATATTGGATTAATTATGAGAAAAGAAAAAGAAACAGAAATTAGTAAAATAAATTATACTATCAAGGAATGGCCAGAATTTGAGCGACCGCGGGAAAGGTTGATGCACCATGGTACCGAATATTTATCAGATGCAGAATTACTAGCAATTATTCTAGTCAATGGCTATTCGGGAATAACTTCGGTGGAGCTGGCAAGGAATTTACTGGCCAAGTTTGGCGGATTAAGAAAATTAATGAATATCTCCTATTCAGAAATCAAGGATGTACGAGGTATTGGAAAGGCAAAATATTCCCAGATTAAGGCAGCCTTGGAAATAGGAGTTCGCCTGGCACAGGAAAAGATGCTTCCTGGTAAAAGAATCCAAAAAGCCCAGGATGTAGTTGATTATTATTATGCTGAAATGCGAGATAAAAAGAAAGAACTTTTTCATATTGTTCTTTTGGATGTACGTTATCAGATCATTCGAGAGGTACTCATTTCCATGGGAAGTTTGACTGAAACTACGGTACACCCCCGGGAGGTATTAAAAGAAGTTATCAAGGAATCAGCGGCAGCGGTTATCTTTCTTCACAATCATCCCAGCGGAAACCCGCGGCCCAGTCAGCAGGATATTGAGTTAACCAACAGATTGTGTAAGTCCTGTCATGTAATGGGTGTAAAAGTGCTTGATCATATTATTATAGGAGAAGATAATTTTTATAGCTTTGCTCAAATGGGACAAATAACGGAAAGCTGATTTTTGAAATGTAAAAAAATAGGGAGCTTTGAATGAGAAAGAATGATATGAAATATTGTCCAAAATGTGGTAATTGGTTGCAAAAAAGAAAAATTCAGGGAAAAGAAAGAATATATTGTCAGCATTGTCAAACAATCTATTATGATAATCCCATACCTACTGTTGCAGTAATAGCCCGAAATGAAAAAGGTCAATTGCTTTTAGTAAAGCGGAAAGTGGAACCTAAAAAAGGATTCTGGGCATTACCCGGTGGATTTATGGATGGAGGAGAGTCAGCAACTCAGGCTACTTTAAGGGAGATGACAGAAGAAACTGGTTTGAGAGGGGTTGTTAAAAATTTTATTGGTATTTATAATCATGAAAGCAGAATGTATGGGTATGTTATAATTATTATTTATGAAGTTAATTTAACCGGAGGAGTACTGAAAGCAGGAGATGACGCTGAGTGTGCTGAATTTTATGATATCGAGGAACTACCCCCTCTAGCTTTTTACTTTCAAGAGGAAGCAGTAGGAAAAGCGACAGGGTACAACCAGTCAAAAATAAGATAAAGAATAAGAAAACAAGAGGTGTAATCAGATGAAAGAAGTCAAGTTTTTTAAGAAAGATAGTCTGAAAGTAAAACAGGTACTAAAGAGTTCACAATTAAGAGCCGTAGCCAATGACAATGTAATGATAACTCTTTTTGATTTTGGTCCGGATGATCAGGTTATGCCTAATCACCATCATCCTCATGAACAAATCACATTTATTTTAAAGGGTTCGGTAAAAATGGTAGCAGGAGGCAAAAGCCAGGTACTGGAAGCAGGACAGGGGGCAGTAATACCGCCGGATGTTGAACATGAAGTAACCGCTTTGGAAAAAGATAGTCAGGTACTGGATGTTTTTTATCCTCTTAGAGAAGATTACTTGTCTTAATGGACATTGCAGAAGGAAGTTTATATGAAAGTTTTGGCTCTTGATTATGATGGTGTGATAGTGGATAGTGTGATGGATTCTCTTTTTGTCAGTCATAATGCTTATCTGAAAGTGTATAGAAATACCAAGAAAAAAAATTTTGGCTGTAAACCATTTACTTTTCAAAATTGGCCTATCATTAAGGAAAAATACAGAAAAGAAATTGAGTATTATCGCTCCCTCAGGCCGTATATTCGGGGAGCTACCGATTATGGTTTAATCCAAAAATTAATGGAAGAGGGAAAGTATATAAAAAGTCAACAAGAATTTGATGAATATAGACAGATTGCTGACTTTAAGTTTCAAAATTTTCATGATGCTTTTTATGAGGCAAGAAGAGAGGCTCAACAAGAAAGTTTCGAGGGATGGCTTAGTTTGGAGCCACCCTATAAAGAAGTGGTTAGAGGTATTCGTAAGTTTGTTCAAGAGGGGATTAAGGTGATGGTTGCCACTTCCAACCGTCAGGAGTATATTGCCAAGGCTTTTCCTCCGAAATATTATGATATTCCAATAGATGCTGAGGATATTCTTGACAATCGTTTTGGAGAAGATAAATCGAGCCAGATGCACCATATTTTTGAAAAGTATAATGTTGATTATCAGGATATTTATTTTGTTGATGATCAATTAGCTCATTTGGAACAAACCCAGAAATTAGGAATTCATGTTTTTCTGGCCGGTTGGAGCTATGCTACCGGACAGCAGAAAAAAACAGCACAGGAGAAAGGAATACCTGTTATTGAAAACGAAGAAGACTTTTATTCTATAATAAAAGATTATATAAAGGAAAAATAAAAGGAGGAATAGTTTATGAAAGTAACAGATTACCACAAAGTATCATTAGAAGCAGTAGAGATGGAAGAAGCGAAAGATGTCAAGGTAAGATGGCTCATTTCCGATAAGGATAATGCGAAAAATTTTGCTATGAGATTATTTGAGGTAGAACCGGGCGGATATACACCCTATCATACACATGACTGGGAACACGAAGTATTTGTTTTGGAAGGTGATGGAGAAGTCAAAGTAGATGAGAAAATTTATCCTATTAAGAAAGATAGCGTAGTATTTGTTGAACCAAACCAAAAACACGGTTTCACAAATACCGGGGACAGTTTATTAAAGTTTCTTTGTTTAATCCCTTATAAATAGATTTGAATTGTTAGAAGAGATAAAATTTTTAACCTGATGCGGAGTTTGCTATGAAAGTATTAGCAGTTGACTTTGACGGCGTAATAAGTGATAGTGCACTTAAGTCATTGTTTGTCAGCCATAATGCCTATTGCCGCTATTTTGGACCGGAAGCCAAAAAGAATTTTGGCGGTGAATGCTTTACCTTTGAAAACTGGGAGCGAATGAAAAAAGAATATGGCAGAGAAATGGAAAAATATCGTCAAATTAGGTCTTATATAGAATTTTCCTGTGATTTTTTCGTTATGATTAAAATCATAGAAGAACAAATTGAAGTGAATAATCAAAAAGAATTTGCTGAAATTCGGAAAAAGATGGATTTTGATTACCAGTTTTTCCACGATTTATTTTTCCAGGAAAAAGAAAGATGGCAAGAAAAAGACTTTAAAAAATGGTTTTTTCTATCTCCTATTTTCCAGGACGTGATAACGGGAATTAAAAAATTTCTGGCAGAAGACAAAAAGATAGTCATTGCTACCTCCAATTTAGGGAAAGCAATCCACCCTGCTTTTCATCCCGATTATCTGGGTTTTCATATTGAAATGAAAGATATCTTTGATAAGAATTATGGTAAGGATAAATCTGATCATATGAAGGCAATTGCCGAACAATACGGTGTAGAGCTAGCTGATATTTATTTTATCGATGACCAGCTGAGCTATCTTGAGGATACACAATTGTTGGGAGTAAATGTTTTTCTGGCAGGATGGGGTTATTGTACCGAAGATCATAAAAAAATTGCTCGAGAAAAAAATATAACGGTGGTTGAAAAAGAGAGTGACTTCTATCCTGTCATAAAAAAGTTTATGGGTTAAACCATTTTCACTTAAGCAGATTAAATAAATAGATAACTTAATGAATCTGTTATAAAGGGGGTATTTTATGTATTCTGACTTAAATCCAGGCAAAAGAGTTTTGATGGGACCAGGCCCCAGTGATGTTCATCCCAGGGTATTAAAAGCAATGTCTACACCACTGGTGGGTCATCTGGACCCTGATTTCCTACAAATTATGAATGAAACCAGAGAAATGTTGAGAGAGGTTTTCCAAACCAGAAATGAGCTTACCATTGCCTTGTCCGGTACGGGAAGCGCCGGAATGGAAGCTTCTCTGGTTAACCTGTTGGAGCCGGGCGATAAAGCGGTAGTATGCATTAATGGATTATTTGCAGAAAGAATGGCCGATATCGTGAACCGATGTGGGGCTGAACCGATTATGATTCAGGCAGACTGGGGAAATATCATTGAACCGGAACAGGTAAAAGAAGTTTTTGAAAAAAATACGAAGATCAAATTGTTAGCTATTGTCCATGCCGAAACATCAACGGGTGTCAGACAGCCTCTGGAAGAAATCTCCCGTCTAACCAAAGAGGCAGGAGCTCTCTTTGTAGTCGATGCAGTAACCTCTTTAGCCGGAATTCCTGTAGAACCGGATAACTGGAAGATTGATGCCATCTATAGTGGAACCCAGAAATGTTTGAGTTGTCCTCCTGGCTTATCCCCGGTTTCTTTCAGTGAAGAGGCAACTAAATCCATGGCAAAAAGAACCAGCCCTATTCGTAGCTGGTATCTGGATATGCAGATGTTACAGAGTTACTGGGGTAAGGAAAGATTTTACCATCATACTGCACCAATAAATATGGTTTATGCCTTAAGGGAGGCATTGCGTCTGGTTTTAGAGGAAGGATTAGAAAAGCGATTTCAAAGACATCAATTACATTCCAAGGCACTTGTAGCAGGTCTGGAGGCAATGGGCTTAAAGATGGTAGCCCCTGCCGAATACCGCCTGCCGGAATTAAATGCGGTTTATATTCCGGAAGGAATTGATGATGGAACAGTAAGGAAAGCGTTATTAAATGAGTATGGAATTGAAATCGGTGGAGGACTGGGTAAATTTAAAGGGAAAGCCTGGCGTATCGGCCTAATGGGTTATTCCTGTTCTAAAGCAAATGTGCTATTGTTCTTAGCAGCTCTGGAGAATATTTTGCAGAACAATGGTTATCCAGTATCCGACCATGGTATTGTAGCTGCCAATGAAATATATGGGAACAAAATTTAAAATTGGATGATTTGTTTTGACCAAAAGAAAATATTCAGTATTTACTTAACCATTACCAGCTTCTAAGAAACTGGTAATGGTTAAGTAAATTGGTTTTACCATAAAAAGATTAAGCTAAGCAATATGATTATTCTTCACCTGAAATCCAAAGAGTTACATTACTTGGAAATATTCAGTTAAATATAAGAAAAAATTATAACCAAAAGTAACCTGAAAAAAGACATCTATATTTAGAAATTTTTAAAACCACTCGCTTTTGCGGGTGTGATATTTACTTATCTTTTTAATCATTCCATAATTTGGTTAGTATTTTAACAATTAAGGCATACGGGCTCTAGTAATAGGCCAAAAGATCAGAGATGCCCTACCGATAATGTTTTCTTCGGGAACAAACCCCCAAAACCTACTGTCACTGCTATTGGTGCGGTTATCTCCTAATACAAAATAAGAATCTTCGGGCACAGTAATTTCCGGCATTGTTTCAAAGGAACGATGTTCTATATAATCTTCTTCCAATTTTTCTCCATTAAGGTAGACTATACCGTCAATAATTTTTATTTCGTCACCTTCAACAGCAATAACTCTCTTTATATAATTATGATTTTGGTCAATAGGGGGCTTAAAAATTACAATATCACCATGTTTTGGTTCAGTTAGCCGATAAACAATCTTATTGCAGATAAGTCTTTCACTATTAAAGAGAGTATCTTCCATAGAAGCTCCCTTTACCACAGTAACCTGTCCGATAAAGGTGATAATGATAAAGGCGATAATGCCAGCGCTTACTACTGTTTCAATAAGTTCTCGCCACATTGGTTTTACCCTTTTCTCGTTTTTTTCATCAAGAAGTTTATTTTTACTTTTTCTCATTGATTTCCTTTCTACTCTATATTTTTGACAATTTTTTTATAAATATTATATCATATCTATTGTATTTTACAGCTTCTAAATATATTTTACCAGAAAAAGCAAACAGGTTATAATAAAAAGTATCCTTGGGACAGATAATCCTTTTTAAGATGACGGAGGAACAAGAAATACGTACTATCATTTTTGATTTAGATGATACTTTAATACAGACTTCAAAAATATACAATCAAGCCAGGAATGAATTTTCTGTGGTGATGTCCGAATTAGGATTTCTGGAAAATGATATACTGGAAAAACTTGATGAAATCGATATTGGTCATATTTCCCAACAGGGTTTTGTCAAAGAACGTTATCCTTATAGTCTTATTAAGACTTACCATTATTACATTGAGAAGGCTGGCAAGGAAGTTGACTTAAAAATGGAAAAGAAAATAGAAAATATAGGATGGAAAGTATTTCGTCAGATACCCGAACAGGTTAAAGGGGCTGAAGAAGTATTAACGTATTTGAAAAATAGTTATTTTTTGATATTAGCAACATTAGGAGATCCGGAAATACAAAACAAAAAAATATTTCATTCAGGGTTAAAATCCTATTTTTCTGCCATTTATATTTTAAACCATAAAACCGATCAGGAATACTTACAGATTTTAAAAGAACATAAACTGAAGAAAGAAGAAACCTGGCTTATCGGAAATAGTGTTCGTTCCGACTTAAACCCCGGACTAAGATTGGGTCTAAACTGTATTTTGATACCGGCTAATACCTGGAAATTTGAAGAAGAGGAACCAATCTCTGATAGCTATATAAAATTAGATTATTTAACTGAAATCATGAATTATTTGTAAATAAAATAGAAACACTAATTTTTAACTATGAAAAAATATCCTTCTTATCTTAATTTAAGCGAAACTGAATTTAAGGAACGCATTAAGCAAGCCTACCAGAACCTTCAGTCCTGTCAGCTCTGTCCACATCATTGTGGCGTAGATCGGATTGCCGGTCAAAGAGGTATTTGTCGTTCTACTGAACAGGTAAAGATTTCCAGTTCCAATTCTCATTTCGGAGAAGAGCCTCCCATCTCGGGAATACATGGTTCCGGAACAATATTTTTTACCAACTGTACCCTGCGTTGTGTTTATTGCCAGAATTACCCCATTAGCCAGCTGGGTCATGGTAATTTGATTTCAATATCAGAATTATCCAAGATTATGCTTGCTTTACAGAAACAGAACTGTCATAATATTAACCTGGTGACACCGACTCACTTTGTACCACAAATCCTGAAAGCAGTGGAACAAGCCAGAGCATCAGGTTTGCAGATACCATTTGTTTACAATACCAGTGGTTACGAGTTACCAAAAATATTGAAATTATTAGACGGCATCATTGATATTTACCTCCCAGATGCAAAGTATGCCGATGATGTTATTGCTGAAAAATATTCACAGGCAGAAAATTATTCCTCAGTAGTAAAAGAGGCTTTAAAGGAAATGTATCGACAGGTAGGGAATTTGAGGATAGACAAAAATGGAATTGCTGTTTCAGGATTAATAATAAGGCACCTGGTTTTACCTCATAATTTATCCGGTACAGACAGGACGCTAAGATGGATTGCTGAAAATATATCTAAAGAGACTTATATTAGCTTGATGGCCCAGTATTTCCCTGCTTTTCAAGCATCAAAACATTCCAAGCTTTCTCGTAGAATCAATAGAGGAGAATACAATAAAGCAAGAGATAATTTTGAAAAATGTGGCTTGACTAACGGCTGGGTTCAACAATATAGTTGATGAAGTTAAACTTGAAAGGTAAAGAGAACTTTGATAAACAAACAAATCAAAATTAAAGCCGAATTCATTTTATTAGGCGTAGTTATTATTTGGGGTTACACTTTTCCGGTAATTAAAAATGTATTGCATATCATCCCTCCTTTTACTTTTCTAACATATCGTTTTTTCCTGGCTTTCAGTATCATATATCTGATTTTTAGAAATCGGCTAAGAAGAATTAATTTATTAACAATCAAAAAGGGTTTTCTGGTTGGAATGTTTCTTTTTCTTGGTTATTTTGGACAAACCGTAGGCACCCAGTTCACCACAGCGACTAAAACTGCTTTTATTACCGGGATTTCGGTTGTCATAGTTCCTATTGTCTCTTATTTCTGGATTAGGGAAAAAATTTATCGCAATTCGGCAATTGGTGTACTTCTTGCCATTATTGGCCTTTGGTTGATGAATACTAACGGGACAATTTACCATATCAACTTAGGCGATTCGCTTGTTTTTCTAGGAGCAATTGGATTTGCTCTTTATATCGTTGCAGTGGATATTTATACCAGGAAATTGGATTATGTACAATTAGTTTTTATACAGCTGATTACCGTATCCCTCATGTCTTTTCTGATGGCAATAATATATGAAAAGGAAGCTCTAACTTTCTCCTATAATTCTTATGTTTGGTGGGCTGTTGTCTTAAATGGAGTTTTTGCTACTGCACTTGCTTTTTATTTACAGAATCGTTTTCAGAAATATTCCAATCCTACCAAGATTGCGATTATTTTTTCAGCAGAACCAGTTTTTGGTGCCCTTTTTTCCTACCTCATATTAGGAGAAACAATCGGTATTTTTGGATTCATGGGTGGGATAGCGATTTTTTCTGGTATGTTTGTTGCACAGATAGAAAAGGCTGAAACAATTTGAATCAATAATGGTAACCTAACTTATCTTAAATTTTCTTTTTTCTAATATTTGTTATAATGTATAATTAAAGAAAATATCAGCATAAATATTCCTATCCATAACATAAGTTTTAAAAAATCATTTATTTAACCATAAAAATATCAAGATAAGCCATATGATCATTTTTCATCTGAAATTCAAGGAGTTATATTACTTGGAAATATCCAGTTAAAATATAAGAAAGAGCATAACATAAATTAACCAGGTAAAAGGCAAACCTGTTTTAGAGATTCTTAAAGCCACCCGCTTGGCGGGTGCGATATTTATTAATCCAAAAGTAAGGGAGAAAAATATGGTTTTAGAAGTAATCAAGAAAAGAAAAAGTATCAGAAGTTACCTGGAGAAGCAGATTCCTAGAAATGTATTGTTGGAAATTTTAGAAGCAGCTAGAAAAGCCCCATCTGCCAGTAATAGGCAACCCTGGAAATTTATTGTCGTTCAGGACAATAAATTAAAACAGCAATTAATGAAGGCAAGCAGGAATCAAAGATTTGTAGGAGAAGCCCCGATAGTTATTGCCGGTTGTGCGACCAATATTTCTCATATTATGCCCAATAGTGTTCATTCTTTCCCTGTTGATCTTTCTATTGCTTTGGACCATATTACTCTGCAAGCGGTAGACTTAGGGCTAGGCACTTGCTGGATTGGTGCCTTTGACCAGGAACGAGTAAAAGAAATTTTACATATTCCGAAAAATGTAAGAGTTGTTTGTTTGATGACATTGGGATATCCCGCAGGAAATGGACTTGAAAGCAGTCGAAAACCATTAGATGATATTATCTGTTATAATTACTATAAAGAATAATTTATTCCTAGTGCTAATAGTAATAAATCTCTGAAAAATTTCCATTAGCCAAAATAATTTTATACACAACGCGCTGCTTCGTTCGATAATAATACGAAGGGGGTATTAAAAATGCGTAAAATACTTTTGGAGCGAACCAAGATCGGGGAATTTCTCAGCATGGAAGCTAATCTAAATAATGAAGACATAGATCTTATTCTTTATTCAGTAGATGTTGCTTCCAATTGTGTCTTTAAAAGAGAAGAATGGCAGGAATTTGTCAGAAAAGTGAATAAGATTGATCGGACATTTAAGACACTAACTAAAAAAAATGATTAAAAGTTTCAATTGAAAGGATATCTATTAATTATTTCATATTATTTTTATCGATTGATGATTGACCCCTTGTTAACAGGGGTTAGAAAAATTATCAAGGATTTAATTGATCCAAATAGCACAGTTATTGATATTGGCTGTGGAACCGGAGAGCTGGTTTTTTACTTATCTCCTCAAGCGAAAAAAGTTGTTGGTCTTGATATGAATGAGGAAGTACTTCAATATTCCAGAATGAAGAAGAGAAGATTACAAATAAGCAATGTGGAATTTGTAAGTAAGGATGTAAATGATTCAGATTTTCTTTCCGGAGCCCACTTTGATTATGCTGTATTATCAATGGTCTTACATCAATTTAGTCTGGCAGAGGCAAATCAGGTTTTGAATTCAGCCAGGAGGGTAGCAAAATATATTGTTATGGTTGATTTTACCTGTCCCTTGCCAGGGAATGCTATCGGATGGGGTGCAAAGTTAATTGAAAGAATAGCCGGAGGCCAACATTACATGCATTTCAAAGAATACCAGAGGCACAATGGTTTAAATTATTTTTTGGATTACCACCAATTAGCAATAATAGAAAGCAGAGTTGGAGGTCTTGGCGACATTCGAATTATAAAAGCTTTAGAAAAAAAATCCTCAAGAAAGTTAACCAGAAAAGTTGAGAGGGACTATTAATGATAACAAATATATTAACCCCTTTTCATCCAGTTATGCAAGCCCTTATTGCCGGTATATTTACCTGGGGAGTAACTGCCCTGGGAGCAGCTGCTGTTTTTTTTGTGGAGGAAGTCAATAGAAAGTTGCTTGATACAATGCTGGGATTTGCTGCCGGTGTTATGATTGCAGCAAGTTATTGGTCATTACTGGCTCCGGCAATTGAAATGGCTGCAGAAGGCCCTCTACCCAGTTGGATTCCTGCTGCAATTGGATTTCTTTTGGGTGGAATCTTTCTGCGTGGAATTGATACAATTTTGCCGCATCTGCACCCAGGTTTACCTATGACAGAGGTTGAAGGAGTGCCTACTGCCTGGGAGAGAAGCACTCTACTTATTCTTGCCGTTACTCTGCACAATATACCGGAAGGTTTGGCGGTGGGGGTGGCATTTGGAGCAGTAGCCGCCGGACTGCCTGCTTCATCTATCTCGGCTGCTATTGCATTAGCTATTGGCATAGGAATACAAAACTTTCCGGAAGGTATGGCAATTTCTATGCCGTTAAGAAGAGAAGGAATGTCTGCTATAAAAAGTTTTTGGTATGGTCAGTTATCGGGTATCGTTGAACCTATCTCTTGTGTTATCGGCGCTTCAGTCGTTTTAATAGCCCGGCCAATTTTACCCTATGCGCTGGCTTTTGCAGCCGGTGCCATGATATTTGTGGTAGTTGAGGAATTAATTCCTGAATCACAACAGGAAGGGCATTCCGATCTGGCCACTATGGGTGTTATGTTTGGATTTACGGTTATGATGATTCTGGATGTAGCCCTAGGCTAGAACTGAATAAAGAATTTTCTCCAATCATTTTTTTAAAATTGCTTTTTGTGTTATATTATTAGCTAATAAGAAGTTCAAGGTTCAGTTATAAGTATATTATGATTAACAAAATAATATTTTCCCTGTCAATTATTTTTTCCGGCATATTGCTGGGCTATCTTTTGCGATATCTTTATGAAAAAAAGAGAATGTCATTACCTGTTAGCAGAGAGAAATTAAGAAAGAATTTGCAAAAGATATCTTTTTTATTTTTTGCTCCCGTTTCTTTTGTTGGAGCAATATGGATTGCTAACATTAATACTTTTAAAGCAGTATCTATGCCCTTAATGGGAATTACTGCATTTCTGGCTGGAGCACTTTTTGCTTACATTGCTGCAGTTCTAATGAAATTATCCAAATCAAAAACAGGCATCTATATTATCAGTGGTTCTTTTTCAAATATAGGTTCTATTGGGGGATTGGTTTGTTATGCATTCTTTGGTGAAACAGGATATGCCCTTACACCAATTTACAATTTTGTTTTACCGGCTGTCTATTTTGCGATTGGCTTCCCTGTTGTAAGATATTTTAGTAATCACTTCACTGAGAAGGAGAGTATAATAAGCCGATTTGCTTCTGCGCTCCTGGATCCTTTTGTTTTAGTATCATTAGGAAGTATCGTATTGGGATTTATCCTTAATTTTTCAGAGATTAACCGTCCTAAAATCTATTCGAATATTATTGCAATTTTTGTTCCCTTAGGAAATTTTTTAATGCTTATTTCAGTTGGTTTAGAATTAAAATTATCAAAAATAAAAAAATATCTGAAAGAATGTATGATTCTTTCTTTAATAAAATTTATTCTCGTACCCTTAATTACTGGTATAATTGCCTGGAAAATCGGACTTGGTCAACTTGATGGCGGGTTACCTCTGAAAGTAGTCATTGTACTTTCTTCCATGCCGGTTGCTCTTATTGCACTTGTCCCTTCCTCAATCTATGATTTGGGACTTAACATGGTAAATTCCTGCTGGTTATTTACTACAATTGCTATGGTTGTCATTATCCCTGCTTTATACTTCATTCTCAACCTCATCTAATTTCTTGTCTTAAAAACATATAAAACTGCCAGACTTCAAATATTAAAACTTGACTGCTAACCACTCGCTATGCGGGTGCGATGTTTATTTGATTATTGCAATATATAATTATATAATAAATATATAAGTAATATATTATTAATATAATAGGTAAATTAAGGTGAAAACAAGTGATATTTTTGATGAATTAAAGCGACGAATTGTCTTTTTTGAATATAAACCCAAGCAGGTACTCAGTGTTAAGGATCTTTCCAAGGAATTTGGTGTAAGTGCCATTCCCATCAGAGAAACCCTTATCCGCCTGGAAGAAGAAAAACTTATTGTTATTATTCCCAATAATATTGTTTATGTTAGTGATTTAAGTTTCCAGGAATTGAAAGACGTTTTTGAGGTACGGCTGTTTTTGTTAGGAATGGTTGGGAGATTAGCTAGCAAGAGAGCTAAGCGTGAAGAAATTGAAGAGATGAAATTGTTAGTAGCAAAAATGAAAACAGAGAAGAACAGAAAAAAAATTATTCAGTTAGATGCCCAATTTCATGATTTATTTAATAAATCAACCGGAAATGAAGTATTGGCCGAAACCCTGGAAAAATTAAGAAACCGGCTAGGTCGTTTGTGGTATTTGGCTGAGAAGGGGGAAAGTTATTCTCTGCAGATTCCCGGAGAGATAGACAATTTAATTACAGCATTGGAAAGCCGGGACGGAGAAAAATGCAAACAGATTCTGGAAGAACATGCCATTCATTTTATCGAAAGAATTAAAATTAATCTCTATAATGGATACCCAATTTAAAATATTATGGATAATATTTTAAATTTCTAGAGGTTAAGGAGAATTAATAGGAGGATCGGGAATGAAAAAAATACTAATTACCGGTGCTACCGGACAGATAGGTTCCGAGTTAACATTGGCATTACGGAAAAAATATGGTTTCACTCATGTAGTAGCTGGGGGTCATCCCAGTAAACCTCCTTCTGACAACCTAAAAGAATCAGGTCCATTCGTTATAGTGGAATGCCTGGATATCAAATCTATCGGCAAGATCGTAGAAGAACACCAGATTGATACTATCTATCACCTGGCTGCACTACTTTCTGCTAACGCAGAAAATAATCCCAAATTAGCGTGGCAGGTAAATATTCAGGGGTTACTCAATGTTTTAGATGTGGCTAGCTCTCATCACTGTGCAGTCTTTTTCCCGAGTTCTATCGGTGTTTTTGGTAGCAGTACACCCAAAAACAATACTCCACAGAATACCATTCAGCGTCCTTCTACTATATATGGCATTAGTAAATTAACAGGGGAATTACTTTGTGATTATTATTATCACAAACATAATCTTGATGTAAGAGGAGTTCGTTTCCCGGGCTTAATATCTTATGAAACGCTTCCTGGTGGCGGTACAACAGATTATGCGGTGGAGATATTTTACGAAGCCATCACTCAATCTCGTTATACCTGTCCCTTAAAGGAGGATACCTATCTTGATATGATGTATATGCCGGATGCCATTAAGGCAGCTATGCAAATTATGGAAGTTGATGGTAAGAACTTGCATCAAAGGGTGGGATACAATGTTACTGCAATGAGTTTTTGCCCCCGGGATTTGGCTAATGAAATCAAAAAATGGATTCCCAAATTTGAGATAGATTACAATATTGATTCGGAAAAACAAGCTATTGCCAATTCCTGGCCTAACTCTATGGATGACCAGGTAGCACGCCGGGAATGGGGCTGGCAGCCTCGTTATGATTTACCAACTATGACCAAAGATATGATTGAAAAATTAAAACTAAAATTGGAAAATAGCAGACATCATATCGAAATGCTTTAATTCACAAATATTTTTTATTATATACTGCAGAATATAGACACTTTCCAGGAAGGAGGAGATAAATAATGAGTTTGAAAAAATTAGAAAAAGTTCTACAAGTTACTCTAGATGATTTAGAGAAAGAAGGACGTTTGAAGGGGAAAGAGCTAGTTATTACCGATATAAGAAAACCAAAAGGAGAACAAGGTCCACGTTACTTTTTAAAAGGAAGAGAAGGGAAGCCATTTATACGAATGAATTCCAATTCTTATCTGGGACTATCATTAAAAAAAGAAATTATTTCTCCAGGGAAAGAAGTTACTCGCCAATTCGGAACAGGACCGGGAGCAGTACGTTTTATCAGTGGGACCTTTCAAATCCATCGCAAGTTAGAACAAAAATTAGCCCAATTTCATCACAGGGATGATGCCATAATATTTAGTTCCGCGTATGCAACTGTGGTAGGTATTTTAGCTCCATTAATTTCCCCGGAAACAGTAGTTATAAGTGACGAATTAAATCATAATTGTATAATTAATGCTATTCGATTATCTAAACCAGCGGATAAAAAGATTTACAAACATTTGAATATGACGGATTTAGAAATGGAAATCCAAAAAAGTATAGATATGGCCAAAAGAGTTATTATTGTCACTGATGGCATCTTCAGTATGCGCGGTGATTATGCACCACTTCCGAAAATTTCCCAATTATCTCAGAAATATCAGGATAAATTTTCTGAAGGCATTGTGCTTGTTGTCGATGATTCCCATGGTGTGGGATGTTTTGGTGCAACAGGCAGGGGGACAGAGGAATATACCGGAGCAGAAGGAGTAGACATTCTAGTCGGGACATTAGGGAAAGCATTTGGAGTTAACGGTGGTTATGCTGTATCCAGCCAAACAGTGATAACTTACTTACGAGAAAACGCACCTCTTTATATCTATTCCAATCCAATTTCTCCAGCAGAAGCCGCTGAAGCCTATCAGTCATTGGAGATGATGGAAAGTGATGAGGGTTATATTATTCTAGATCATCTGAAGCGAATGACTAAACGATTTGAAACTGGCTTAAAAGAATTAGGTTATGAGATTATCGAAAGTGATCATCCCATTGTTCCATTGATGGTTAGAGATACAAAAAAAACTGCACAGTTGGTTTCTTTTTTAATCGAGCATGGCATATTAGCTACCGGATTGAATTATCCTATTGTTCCCAAAGGAGATGAAGAGATTCGTTTCCAGGTTAATGCTGACCATACTGCGTATGATATTGATACTGTTTTAGAAATACTGAGAAAGTGGAAAAACAAAAACAGTATCTAGTATTTAGTATTGTGCATCGCGTCAAAAACCAAAGATAAGAAATTTATTCTTGTTATTGATAGTTTTTACAGCCTTTTCTTTTTAGGGACTAATATGTTAAAATAAAAAAGTTTTTTAGATACAGCAGGCAATGGAATATTTCTTAAACATACAGAAAAATCCGCAGCATTTTATTCTGATTAAGAATAACTTACCTATAAGTATAATTTTGTTAAAAATTGCTATTACATTATAAATTGACTAAGAATATACAACCTTGGAATGATGTAATTTCAAGCATATATCATTAAGAGCCAGGAGGCGTAGGTGATAGATAGAGAAAAGACTAAAGGAGAACTCATTAATGAATTAAATCAGCTAAAAAAGCGAATTGTTTCCCTGGAGAAATCAATAGAAGATGAGACAAAATATCGTACAATTTTTGACAATATTCAAGATATATATTATCGCGCGGACAATGATGGTAATATCTTAATGATTAATTGCAATGGAGCTAAAGAATTGGGATATAACTCGCCGGATGAAGTTATTGGTAAAAATATCGCAGATGATCTTTATTTAAATCCTGAAGAAAGAAAAAGAAATCTTAATAAAGTAAAGGAATCAGGAGGCACTATTCAGGGAATAGAGATAAACTTAAAGAAAAAAGATGGAACACCTATAATAGTGACATCAACCAGTCATTTTTTGTATGATAAAGAAGGACAAGCTGTCGGAATCGAAGGATTGTTGGTAAATGTAACTAAAAAAAAGAAAACAGAAGAAGCTCTACACAAAAGCCGTGAAGAATTTGCCAGTTTGTTCCAATACAGTCCTCTGGCAGCAATGTATCATGATGAGAAGGGCAATGTCTTAAGTGTTAATTCAAAATTCACAGAAGTTTTCGGTTATACCTTGAATGAAATCAAAGGTAAAAATATCCATGAAAGGAAGATTTTTCTTGATATCGATACCGTTAGAGAGAGTGTGTATCTTACTCGATTGGCTTTAGAAGGGAAAGATGTCAAATATGAAACCATTCGAACAAAGAAAGACGGTTCTACACTTTCAGTAATAATAACTGTTGCCCCAGTTATTAGAGAAGGGAAATGTCGGGCAGTCATTGCCTTTTA